>JASHRR010000949.1 GCA_030037185.1 Xanthobacteraceae bacterium
GTGTCGGGCCGGCCGAACATCAAGCCGAGCGGCATGGAGAAGGCCACCGAGCCGAAACCGCCGGGAACCGCCGACAACAAGAAACGCCGCAGAGGCAGCACGCGATCGCGGCTCACGATCGACGAAGAGCGGACCGTCAAAGTTGACCCGCCGCCGCCCGGCTCACGCTTCAAGGGCTACACGAGTTACGTGGTGCAGGATCTGGTGATCCACCCGCATGTGGTGAATTTCCGCTGCGAACGCTGGCAGGCTCCGGACGGCAAGGTGATAACGGCGCCGCTGCCGGCCGGCGTTGTTGGTCACTTTGGACCGGAATTGCGTCGCTTCGTGCTCGTACAATATCATGAGACGCAGACAACGATACCACGGCCGGTGACGCTGTTGCGCGGCCTGGGCATCGTCATCTCCAAGCGCCCCGGCCGAGGCGATCGACGCCAAAGCGAAGGACCTGGCGGCCAAGCGGCTTGCGCGGCTCGCCGAGCGCGAGACCGCGAACAAAACCGCAAAGCCCGCGGCGCCGGTGCCCGTGGAATCCAAGCCTGCTGAAACGTCACCCGAGACGCCAGAGCAACTGCGCGCCCGAGTACGGGCGTCGCTCATGCGGCGAAGGGCGTAGTCGGCTGGATGCTGCGTCCCACGGGGCGGTAAATGCTGGAGCACAGGAACGAAACATCATGACACAATTTTATCAACCAGACCTGGGCCAGGATATTGATACTCCGTTCGCACGAGATGGAGCCAATAAGCTGGTCCGCCGTTCCTACTGGTTAGATATGGATGACCGTACGCTCGTTATGGTGATGGTCAACGGCATTGGTAGAAACCTGACGAATGACGAAAAAAGGGCGCATCTAGCAGACTTGGGCCGGGCGCAACTTATTGACCAAGTCTGCATTCAGGAAATACTTCCGCCCGAAAAGTGAGTGGCGCACTTCACAGCCGAGCCGTTACGGCAGCTCTCGGATGATGAACTGCTCCCGCTCATAATGGATCGCGATGGGTGAAGATGACTCGGGACGGACCTGCAGCCCACTTCGGACGCGGAACGAAATTCAAGACGTCCGCTTCGTTGTAATGTGATAATGTGGGAAGGGAGAAGATTAAATAAATAGGAGAGCCATGCAACCAGCGATCACCATGACTGACACGCCCGAGCCTCATGTGCGGAAGGCTATCGTCGGTCCGTTGATCGATTTCAACAACGGGGCATTCTTGCAGAGCTCTCCGCAAACGGGAGCCCACACTTGCTATACTGCGCCCCATGAAGGTCGAAGAACTCCCGGCCGGGCCTAAAAGCGTTCGTCCGCTAGAGATCGGGGCCACCGGGGACTAGTCGTTCAGGATTCCAAATACAGCGTATCCCAGACGCTCGTAGACAGATGCCTTTGATCGACCATAGGCGCCCGGCGCCCTATGGATGCAGGTCTTGGGCCGAACACAGGCACCGTCGTTTCCCAATTCAACAAGCAGCATGGCCGCCTAACATTGTCTCAGAAAATGCGTGCTGCGGTGCTGCGAGTTTGAGACTCGCCCTTGTCCCACGCGGAGGCAACATGGCAGAAAAGGTCGTTGATTGGTTACCACGCCTCACCTCCATTCTAAGTCTGCTGGTTTTTATTGTGTGGCTTGGCTCATTTGTAATTAGTTATCGTGCTCTCCGAGAGAGCCGACGAAAATTTGCGTATCACTAGCTACCAAGAAATTGTTTCTCAAAGCGTAGATATTGATAGTGGAGCATCCCTCAATGCGACCGTATTTTCGAGATAGAAAACCAATCTCTCCCGGCGATAAAGATTACGATCTCGCGGCGGGAATTGCCGAGCTTAGTTAGAATAGCCTCTTTCGGCGCTCTTCTAACGCTTCCACACTTCCTGGGGGCCGAGACTGGTATCTCGGGCTGGCGAAATACGAGGTCACCAGGTTGGCCACCGAAGGGTGCTCGATGGCCGGCCGCTGAATTTCTGGCTTATTTGTAATTTGATAATTTGGTTCAACTTACCGATTTTGGTCTGCGCTTTATTTTCTGCGGCACAAACTCCACATTTCATATATTTTGTATGGACCAGATTCTTGGGGCGCTGGCGGCTCTTTCTTTTTGCTCCACTGAGGGAGGCGCTTTGCGGCATATTTGTCCAAGTGAAAGCGTCACGTAAACGACGTTAATTTAACACCGTTACCAGGATAAATAACTCAAACCCATGCTAAGCAGTGAGGAAAGACCTCCACATGAGAGCATACAACCAACAACTTCACATACCATTCACACCAATAGCCAATGGAATAATGGCCTATCTGAAGATCCTGTACTCCCACTCTTCGGTTTGCGCGAGAAGAATTAAATAGGGGAAGAGCAAGTACTTCTTGATCAGCCTCTGGTGCAGCTTCCGGAGATCGCCGTCATCGAGAAGCCTGCCGATCATCTTCGCCGGGATGTACGCCGCGCTCTCATGGTCAAGCTGGTAGCCGGACAGGAACTCCAGCCCACGATCGGCACCGGCCAGCGAAGCGTTCAGACGCGCATGGAGAAGGCCGTGGGACTCGATCACGACCATCCCCCGCAGCGCGGCCATCAGGATCGAGGTAGGTTAACCAGAAGAGGGGCATTAGGCCGAGTGTAGCTGGGAGGCAGTGTCACCCTAGCTTGGGCGACCTGCGGGCGCGGTCAGTTGTTCTGCGAGGCCTGTTGCAAAGCCAATATCTCTTGCTTCAATTCGGCCACCATGTTCTGCAGCCTGCGATTCTCCGCCTGTAAGAATGCTGATAGACTTATTATTATTACATTGCCGCCAGGTTTTCCGTGGCTCTGCTCCGGCAGCCGCGACTTCGCATTTGGTGTTTTCAACGCGCATGGCAAACTCATAGCGGTCCTCTCCTTGTCGTGCATTCAAGCCAACGGCGGGGTGCAACAGGCGCGGCCCGACGTTAACAACAGGGCCGCATTTCTTGTGTGAGCTACCTCACACAGCCCAGGGCGCCCTCGGCTCGGCGCCGGCGCCTACAACGGCCGTCCCGCCTCGATAGATGCCGCCCAGGTGCGCCGGAGCCGAGGCATCGTATCGAAGAAGGTTGATGGTTTATCGCGCCGGACGGGTTTGACGTGCCCGTAAGGTCAAAAAACCGGATCGCTCTAGAATCTCTCGGTTATCCACTGTCAGGATGGGATTTCGATGACGCCGTATGTGCACGAGGGGGGCCATCTGCCGCCGGCGCCGGAGCGCAAGCGCACGACCACCTGGTCGACGTTCATTCGCACCCACTTGGCGCTGCTGGCGGGCACCGACTTCTTCACCGCGGAGGTGCTCACTCTGCGCGGGCTCATGACCTACTACGTGCTATTTTTCATCCATCTCGAGCGCCGCCGGGTGAACATCGCCGGGATCACCATCCATCCCAATGAGCCATGGATGAAACAAATGGCACGAAACGTGACCATGGAAGGATGCGGGATCCTGCGGGACTGCCGTTATCTCCTGCTTGATCGCGACACGAAATTTAGTTCCGGGCGATCATTGCGTCAGGTCAGGTTGAACCATTGGAGCTGCCTGTGCGGAGCCCGAACCTGAATGCCTTCGCGGAGCGCTGGGTCAGATCGGTGAAAGAAGAGTGCCTGTCCAAGGTTATTCTCTTTGGCGAGCGCTTCGCTGCGGCGGGCCCTGAGCGAATACGTTGACCACTACCATGAGGAGCGCAACCACCAAGGAAAGGGCAACGTCCTGCTATTTCCCTCGGAACCGGCACCTCGATTGTGAGCGGCGCGTCCAATGCCGCGAGCGATTGGGCGGGCTCCTGCGTTATTATCATCAAGAGGCCGC
>JASHRR010000950.1 GCA_030037185.1 Xanthobacteraceae bacterium
GTTTCCACCTCGCAATGAGGGTCGCGCAGCTTCACGGCGATGCGAAAATCCCTGAGCGAGGCGGCGCCGCATGGCGGCAGATCGAGCTTCCAGGCAACGCCGTCGATCTCGTCGGGGCCGGCCATGGCGCCGAGCGCGATTTCCAGATCGCCGGCAGCGCGCGCCAACGGACCAATGACCGACATGTCCGCGTAGGCATACGAGCCGGGCAGTGCCTGCCCCTTCGGGGCAACCAAGCCCCAGGTCGGCTTGAGGCCGAATACCCCGCAGAAATGCGCCGGAATGCGGATCGATCCGCCGATGTCGCTGCCCGCATCGATGCCGGTCAGGCCCGCTGCCAGCGCGGCCGCCGACCCGCCGGATGAACCGCCCGGGGTGCGCGATAAATCCCATGGGTTGTTGGTGGTGCCATAGATCGCGTTGAAGCTCTGGTGATCGGCGAGCAGCAACGGCACGTTGGTCTTGCCGAACAACACGACGCCGGCCCTCTCCAGCCGGTCGACCGCGAGCGCGCTTGTTTGGGTGATGTTGTTTTTGAGACCGGGATCGCCCCAGGTGGTCGGGGCACCGGCGACGTTGTAGCTCTCCTTGATGGTCATAGGCACGCCATGGAGCGGCCCCCAAACCTCGCCTTTGGCGAGGGCAGCGTCGGCCGCTCGGGCACGCTCTCTTGCCCTGGCCGCATCGAGCCAGATGATGGCGTTGAGGCGGCGATTGTATTTCTCGACGCGGAGCAGGAAATGCTCCAGCATCTCGACGGCGCTGATCTTTCGTTGTCGAATCAGCTGGGCGATCGCGGCGGCAGATTTGAAGTGCAGTTCCATTCGCAGATAACGCAGTCTTAGTTACGTGCAGCGGTCGGCGGCGAGTGGGAGCCTATCTGACTGACGAAATGGACGGAAGGAGTTCCTCACGCCGGGCCTGGAATTAACACATGTTGCGGCAAACAGGCGAGCGATTCGGCCCGCGTCTCGCCCTGTCCGGCCGCCATCTGCTCGAGCGCCGCGGTAAGGCCCAGACTGGTCCGGCGCCATTGGCGTTGCGGCGTGCCTTAAGGTGCTTCCAGCCGAGCGCAAAACCGCGCGAGCAGCCTTTGCGGTTTGGCTTTGAGTCCGCGTCAGGGGCAAGCGAGGCATATTTTCGCATGCCAGTGAGCAATTCAAGGCGCAGCATTGGGCGCCCAAGGCCGAACTGGCCGCCGCCGATCTGCTGGTGGCGACGCCTCACCGCGTGGCCGATCTTGCCGACGCGCGTGCCGTGAAAGACGCCGTCGTCTGGTCGGAAGAACTGACGGGCGCGGGCGGCGAGGGGATGACGCTGCTCGCGTTTATCGCGCGGCACGAAGGGGGTTTGGCCGGCGATCAACTACCGCGGCCCGGAATATCTGCGCATCATCGCCGGGCCGGACTGCCCAATGCCGCAACATCCGGGCCGGCTGCGCGAGCCGCGCCGCCAAGCGGGGCCCATCCGCGAATTCGCGCTGGGGCTCGAAGCGCTCGACCGCTTCATCAGGCGCGAACCGCTCCAACGCGCCCGTCAGTGCATCTTGGCTGTGCTGGCATTGGAGAGCAAACTGGTGGATCGGCGCCGCTAGTGTCGGCTGTCTTAAGGGCGCCTATCGATTTTACTGTCATGGCCACTGCACTTGGTAACTGGCAATCGCGATCGTGAAGGAGGAAAGGCTCGAACCTGCAACGGGAACTGCACATGCTGCACAAGCGCGACGGTAGGCATTGCTGCCGGTCAGCGGCAGTCGCGGTGAGGTGCTGTTGAAGCCGCGAAGGAACGCCGAAACGAGCGGAATCGGGAGATTCCGTTCCAAACCCCGGGTGAGCGCCGCTGGCCATTGAACCGGCTTTCCCGAGGGGAGATTGCCCGCAAGGGCAGCGTCACTGGGCCCGTAAGGGCATAGTTTTAGGAGACGAAGTCTGTCGCTATTCGTTCTCGATAGGCGTAAGCGGCTGCTGATGCCGTATGGTGAGAAAGGGCTCGCCTGCTCCTTGAACGCGGCAGGGCGTTGTGCGTCGCTATCCCTTCACGATCCGCCTGCGGGACCGCGTCGGGGGAGACCTTCAACCGGGTCAAGCTTGATGGCGGCAGCAAGACCACCGGCGTTGCCGTCGTTACCGAGGAGGACTCAAAGCCATGGGGCCGGGAGTGCACTGCCGCACAAAGCTAACCAAGCACGGATTCAAGGGCACCAAGCGCGTGCACGGAGTCCACACGGGCGCCGCGGTGCGGCCACAGGTGCCCCAAGGGTGCCCGCAAAGGTGGGCAGGTCGGTCGAGTAGCGGTTGCAAAGATACTGATCTAACGAGGAGATGGGTATGGATGCAACACCAACCGGCCTCCGGCCGGTGCGCTGAGCCCCCCGGCCTAAAGGCCCGGGGTACGTCGCGCAATGTGATGGTGGTTTGAAACGAGCCGAACGGAGGACTTGGGTTAGCAATGTTTTCGAGCGCCTGGGATGAGAGGTTTATGCTGCTGGCGCATCAGATCGCCCGCTGGAGCAAGGAAAAAGGCCGCCGGGTCGGCGCCGTCGTTGTCGGACCGGACAAGGAGATCAGATCGACCGGCTTCAACGGGTTTCCGCGCGGCGTGCGCGATGATGTCGAGGCGAGGCATTGCCGCGAGACCGGGGCCAAATACCTGTGGAGTTCCCACGCCGAGCGCAATGCAATCTACAACGCCGCCCGGATCGGCGTGTCCCTCAAGGGCTGCGTCATGTATGTGCCGTGGTTCCCGTGCGTGGAGTGTGCCAAGGCGATCATCCAATCAGGTATCAGCGAACTCGTCGCCTATCGGCCCGACTTCTCTGAGCCGAAATGGGGGGTGGAATTTCAGGTCGTGCAGGAAATGTTCAGCGAAGCAGACCTCAAGGTGCGTTACATGGCCAGGCTTGAGGATCTCTCGGTCGGCTCGTGAAGCCGCCCGGCGGCTTTCGACATGGCAAGGATCAGACGGGCTCGACGTGCCTAGTCAAATGACGCCGTTGTCGCGCAGTACGGCCAGTTTCGCCTCATCGAAACCAAGACGGTCGGACAACACCTCATCGGTATGCTGGCCGAGCAGCGGCGGCGGCAACCGGTAATCGGGCGGCGTTTGGGAAAGCCTTACCGGATTGGCGATAACATCAATGCCCCTCGCGGTTGCGGCGTGAGGCATGTGGACGACGACGCCGCGGGCGCGGGCCTGCGGATCAGCAAAGACGTCGCGCAGGGTGTTGATCGGCCCACAGGCGATCTTTAATGCCTCGAGTCGCCCGATCCATTCGGCGGTGGTCCTCGTTTTCATTACCGGCGTGAGCGCCTCGACCACAAGCTGGCGGTTTTCGACCCGCGCCGCATTGGTGGCGAAGCGCCGGTCGACAAGCAGGTGGCCGAGTCCAAAACTCTCGCAAAACCGCTTGAAGGTCGGGTCGTTTGCGATCGACAATACGACATATCCGTCGCTGGTCGCAAACACCTGGTAGGGTACGATGTTCGGATGCTGATTGCCGAGCCGGGGCGGGTTCTCGGCGGTCGCAAGATAATTCATGCCTTGGTTGGCGAGGACAGCGACATGTGCATCAAGCATCCCGATGTCGATTTGCTGTCCGCGGCCGGTGGCGTCCCGATGGCGCAGCGCCGCCAATATGCCGATGCAGCCATAGAGGCCCGCGAACAAGTCGGCGAGCGGAACTCCGACTTTCTGCGGCAGGCCGTCCGGTTCACCGGTCAGACTCATGACCCCCCCCATCGCCTGGATCAAGCTGTCGTAGCCGGGGCGCTGCGCATAAGGTCCGGTCTGCCCGAAGCCGGTGATCGAACAGTAGATCAGCCCGGGAAATCTCTCGAGGAGCTGCTCATAGCCGAGGCCGTACTTGCGGAGCGCCCCCACCTTGAAGTTCTCAACAAGGATGTCGCTCTGGGCGATCAGCCGTAGCGCGATCTCCTGGCCTTCCGGTTTGGCAATGTCGAGCGTGACCGACCGCTTGTTGCGGTTGACCCCGACGAAGTAGGCGCTCTCTTTGGTTCCGGGCATGAATGGGGGCGCGAATCCGCGCGTGTCGTCGCCGCAAGCCGGCTTCTCAATCTTGAGGACGTCTGCGCCGAGATCGGCAAGCATCTGCACGCAAGTCGGCCCCGCGAGCACGCGGGTGAGATCGAATACTTTGATGTCTTTGAGTGGTCCGGTCGGCGCAGCCATTCGACACCTCTTTGCAGATCGAATGTCGAATCGCAAGGAAGTCGTCAAGCTTGTCGCCGCCGGTGCGCGTTCCGATGCCGAATCGTTTTTGCTGGCGAGTTGGCGGCCGTCGGCGGCTTTCGGCTCAGGCCCCGCGAGAAAAACATCGGTCACGCGCGACAAGCGGCATGGGTTTTGAAGTGATTTGCTCGCGTGCAGAACAAGATGTCCCATTGCCGCGCGACAGATTCCATGGCAGTCTCAGTTTTGCCAAATGTAGCGATCATCCTGCGTGATCCAAATCCAGTGCTTGCGAATAAAGCAGGTACCAAGGTTGGAAGTGCAAGGCTTGTGAAATCAAGGCTTGTGGTCAGGACTTGAGCCAGAGCAAGACCTGAGCGAACTTGGGCCAGTGGCTTGGTCAAAAGTTGAGCAGTCTGGGATCGAGGCACAAGACTTGTGGACACAAGAAGGGGGCGAGCACAACTGGGGCTATAGGGGCTTAAAAACAGGAGTTCCTTGCCATGTGTGACTACAGCCTACAAGGCGTCGCGTCACGCCCTGCGGCGGTCGGAGACAAGCTGACGACGAGAAACTTCGGTACCGGAACCCGGGGCTTTTGCGCTCCGGAGGATCGTAACATGGCCGTGTGCGTGCTTCCGGGCACCGAAATTGCGTTTGCCGGAGAAGTTGCGATTGAATCGCCGAGATTCTTCGGCCAAAGCGTGAAGAGCCTTAAGCACACCACGGCGATCTTCCGGCAGATCGACAAAGAAACGCCGCATGTGCATCACGACGCATTGGAGTTTCCGGACGGACAAATCGTCCTTCTGACCGCGCTCCGCGAAGGTCAGGAGGCGACCGTCCTGCAGCTTCCGGCGCGCCCGACGACGCAGCGCGAGCACGAAGAACAACGCCGGGCAGCCTACACCGGCTGAC
>JASHRR010000951.1 GCA_030037185.1 Xanthobacteraceae bacterium
ACCTCAGCGGATTCGAATTTTGCGAAAACGGCGCCAAGGCTACAGCGTGGGAAATAACGAATAAACGATGTCGGCCATCGTTCTTCGCTGAGCATACCGTAGCCGAGCTCGAAGGCTGGTCTGATCTCGAGTTGGAGGAAGTCGGCAGACTGACGGAGCCGATGCGGTGGGACCCGGTGAGCGACAAGTACGTGCAAATCCCCTGGGCCGAAGCCTTTGCCGCCATTGGCGCCGAGCTGAAGGCCCTCGCCCCGAAGTCAGTTGTCTTCTATTCCTCGGGCCGCACTTCGCTGGAAGCCTCTTACATGTATCAGCTTCTGGCGCGCATGTACGGCAATAACAACCTGCCTGACAGCTCCAACATGTGCCACGAGAGCACGTCGGTAGCTTTGCCACAGACTATTGGAGTTCCGGTCGGCACGGTGAAGATCGAAGATTTCGGGCACGCCGACTGCGTGATGTTTTTCGGCCAGAACGTGGGGGTTAACAGCCCGCGCATGCTGCATCAGTTGCAAGAGGTACGCAAGCGTGGCGTGCCGATTATCACGTTCAATCCCCTACGCGAGCGCGGCCTCGAGAGGTTCACCAACCCGCAGTCGCCGGTTGAGATGCTGACTCTGTCGGAGACGCAGCTTAGCACGCAGTATCACCAGCTCCACCCAGGCGGCGATCTCGCCGTCCTCGTCGGCATGTCGAAGGCGCTTCTCGCCATGGATGATGAGGCAAGGCCGCGGGCACTGAACGCGTCATCGATGTAGACTTTATCGAGCGGCACTCGACCGGCTTCGATGACTTCGTGATGAGCACGGAGCGTTTCCAATGGTCGGAAATCGAAGCGTGCTCACGCTTGAGTCGTGCGGACATCGAATCGGCAGCCAGCGTCTATCGCAACAGCAAGGCCGTTATCGCCTGCTATGGCATGGGCCTGACACAGCACCGTTCGGGCGTGCTCTCGATCCAGATGCTGACCAATTTGCTGCTGATGCGTGGCAACATTGGCAAGCCCGGAGCCGGTATCTTTCCGGTACGCGGCCATTCCAATGTTCAGGGTCAGCGGACCGTCGGGATTACCGAAAAGCCTGAGCTGGTCCCCCTCGATCGCCTCGCCGAGCAGTACGGCTTCGATCCGCCTCGCGAGCGTGGTCTCGACACCGTGAGGACCTGCGAGGCCGTACGCGACGGCAGCGTGAAGGCCTTCATTTCCCTCGGCGGTAATTTCATCCGTGCCATTCCCGAAACCCACATCATGGAGCGCGTATGGCGTCAGTTGCAGCTGACGGTGCAGATCGTCACCAAGCTCAACCGCGGTGCACTCGTCCATGGCCGGGCGGCTTATTTACTGCCCTGCCTCGGTCGCATCGAAATCGACCGACAGGAAACGGGCGTGCAGTTCGTCACCGTTGAGGATACGACAGGGCGCTTTCATGCGTCGCACGGCCAGGCCGAGCCAGCGGGTGAGAACATATTGTCGGAGCCGAAGATTGTTGCCGAGTTGGCGAAGGCTATCCTGGTGCCGAACCCGAAGGTCGACTGGCTCGCCTGGAGCGGCGATTACGGGCTCGTGCGGGATGCCATCGCAGACACTTATCCGGCGATCTTCAAGGACTTTAACGAGCGCATCAAGGATCCTGCCGGGTTCGATCGCCCCTTGCCGCCTCGTGAACGCAAGTGGATGACACCAAATGGCAAAGCTAACTTCATCTCGCCCCACAGCCTGTCGGAGGATCCAGACCTGCCGCGAGCGCGGGCGGGTGTGCTCACACTCATGACGCTGCGAAGTAACGACCAGTTCAACACGACCGTCTACGGCCTCGATGACCGTTTGCGCGGCATCAATGGCACGCGCATGGTTGTGCTCATGAACGTGGCTGACATCGAAGAACATGGCCTCAGAGATGGCGATGAGATCGATCTTCTCGGAGCCGAGGGAGCGCGGTCCAGCGCGTTGTGCGTGGCTTGCGCGTTGTCGCTTATAACGTGCCGCAGGGCTCATGTGCCGGCTACTATCCCGAATGCAATCCGTTGCTGCCGCTATGGCATCACGCGGAAGGAAGCCGCGTGCCGGCAGCGAAATCCATCCCGGTCCGCATCCATAAGCGTTGTTGATCATGCGCTTACATGGAGTTGGGAGAAAGAGGGTAAAGCAACTTACCAGCTGGGCAAAGCGGCAAAAAAGAGACGGCTGCCGTGGATACTTCAGGTCGCGTCCGCATTTTTCAGTCAGCTGGGGGAGAGGCCGATTCATTGTCCGGCCGCGAAGGCAGGCCCGTTCCGAACGCGGCGCTCGCCGGCCGGGGGCGAGCGACTTCACGAACGCTTCGGGTCACTCTGAGACCTAATCGAGGCTGCATCGTTGCGCCTCTATTGGTCTCATTCTCGGCAGCGAGAAAATGATGGCCGGGGGCGCTCGGCTCGCCTGCGCAGGAACCCGCGAAGATCGCCTGCGTTGATTGTTTGCCGGTTCGACAAGATCGACATGGTCGCGTTCCATCCGACCATCCATTGACAGATCATGGATGAGATCGCGCCGCTGACGCCTCGCTGTGCCAATTCGACCAACTGCCCGGAATACGAGCTCACCGCCGTGCAGGTCTCACCGTCGAACGGTCCGTCGCGCTAGCAGGAGGACTATGAAAAGTTCAGCCAGAGCCGACGCATCGCGTCGGTCGAAGCTGCGGGGTAAATGCGTGATTGCGCCGAGTGATCGAGTAAAACGCGACATCTGGCGGCGTCAGGGGCTCGCCTCGGGTGAACGCACTGTTCCGCAAGAGACGGCGGTTTCGTTCACCTATGACGGCGGTTCCTACGCGGTAATGATGGCCACCCCGCAAGACTTCGAAGATTTGGCCTATGGTTTCAGTCTCACCGAAGGCATTGTCGGTTCGATCGAGGATATCGAGTATCTCGAGGTCATCGAGGAGGATTTGGGCATCGAGCTTCGCATGTGGCTCGCGGCGCCGCGTAGCGCCACCTATGGCGAACGCCGCCGGCATCTTGCCGGGCCGACCGGCTGCGGCCTGTGCGGTGTCGAGTCCCTCGCCGAGGCGATGCGGACGCCGCGCAAAGTGGCGGGCGAGGTATCGTTCCAGCCGGAAGAGATCATGAAGGCGCTCGATGCGCTTGCGCCAGCGCAGGTGCTCAACCACGAAACGCGCGCCGTTCATGCCGCCGCGTTCTGGCTGCCCAGTGAGGGACTGGTCGCGGTCCGTGAGGACGTTGGTCGTCACAACGCGCTCGACAAGCTTGCCGGCGCGCTGGCGCGGCGCGGAATCAATGGCGGGAAGGGCTTTGTCGTCTTCACTAGTCGAGTCTCCGTGGAAATGATCCAGAAGGCGGCTGCGGTCGGCGTGCCGCTTGCAGTCGGGCTATCGCCGCCGACCGCGCTTGCAGTGCGGATGGCGAACGCGGCGAACATGACGCTTGTCGCAGTCGCGCGTCAGGATGGTTTCGAGATATTCACGCGCCAGGACCGCATCACTGCCGAGACAGCCGCCCATGTCCCCTGAAATCGAACGCCCGGTCGGTGGGACAAGCTTGTCTATATGGCGAACTAGATCAGCGTTTCCGAAATTCGAATCATATCAAGCAGCCTTATCGAGCTTGAAGGACCAGGTGTGAACGATGGGCTGCTGATTGAAATAGTCCATGGCGGCGATGATGCGCTCCTTGAGCTCTTGTTTGGAATGCGACACGGATATGACGCAAAACGGAGCGGGCGAGTTTGGAGAAGAAGCCCTCGATGAGGTTGAGCCAGGAGCCGTTGGGTGGGGGTGAACGTGAATTCGAAGCGGTGCGCGGGCTGCTCCGCCACCCAGGCTCTGGTCTCTTTTGAGATGTACGCGGAATGATTATCGAGGATCAACTTGATCGGCGGTGTGGGCCGGATAGGCGGCATCGAGAAGCTTGAGAAATTCGATGAATTCGCAGCTGCGGTGGCGATCCTTGACCAGTGCATGGACTTTGCCGGTGACCAGATCAATCCCGGCCAGCAAGCTGACCGTGCCGTGGCGCTTATATTCTTGCTCGCGAAAGTCGCATGCACACCGGGCTCGGGTGGCAGGTCCGGAGCAACCGATTCAATGGCCTGGATGC
>JASHRR010000952.1 GCA_030037185.1 Xanthobacteraceae bacterium
ATTGCGGTACCAGTGCCATGCTCCAATAAGCGTTGGCGAAAGTAGGAATGGCGTAGTATGATGTCAATAGCAAATCATCATACTTAAATCTCTGACGAGAGAGGCATACAGCGTGTGACAATCACACTCGACGAAGATCTTGTAGCCGCGATCGATGCCTTCATGATGGGGCGTTGTTATGCCAACCGCTCCGAGGCGATTCGCGACATCGCACACTCGGGCCTCTCGCAGACAAATCTCGAAGTGGCAAGGGGCCCGCGATTGCCCTGTTGTGAGCGACGCGCAGATCGAACATTGCAACTTGCGCCGCAAGTATGACGAACTAAAGAGGCAGACATACTTGATATGCCAAGGTTGATCGAACCGCATACCTAATGGTAAGATCGTGCCGCCGCCACTAGGAGGGACCAATGCCGCGCCTGACCATTACGGTTGACGATCATTTTGCCGCGGAAATCGATCGTTTCATGAGCACGCGCGGGTATGCCAATCGGTCAGAGGCAATCCGTGATCTTGCTCGATCCGGTCTGCAGCAGGCCGCAGTTGAAATCGGCGGCCCGCGGCCTTGCGTCGCCGTGCTGATCTACATCTACGACCATGAGATGCGCGACCTTCCCAAGCGGCTGACTCGCGACTTCCATCACCGCCACGACCTCGCACAGACGACACTGCACATGCACCTCGATCATGACAGCTGCCTCGAGGTCACGCTGCTCAAGGGCCGCGGCTCGGAAGTGCAAGAGTTCGCCGACCAAATCATTGCCGAGCGTGGCGTACGACACGGCCACGTCGTCTATCTACCAGCAGACGGTGCGCACAATCATGGTCGCGGTGAGAGTCATAGTCATTCCCATAAGCACAGCCACCCGCGGCGCGCCTCGTAACGGCGCCGGGATGACAGACGTCCCTCAAGTTTCGTTCGATGTCCACGTGCTTGCGCGAGCGTTATTTGGCGGAGGACCGCGGATATCTCGGGGTGGCAGGCCTCTGCTTGGGCATGAACATGCGGACTAGGCGATGAGCGGCGGTCTATCGGGTATCTTCAGCGACACCGGGAGTAATCTCTCTGGCAAGATACTTGGCATCTACGTCTTGCTGATCACTGCTAATGTAGCGGCATGGCTCTGGGCACTGGCCGCCTTTCGCGCCTATCCCGTAGTGCTCGGGACGGCTTTTCTGGCCTATACGTTCGGATTGCGGCACGCCTTCGACGCTGACCACATTGCCGCTATCGACAACGTAACACGCAAGCTAATGCAGGAAGGCAAGCGGCCTGTTGCGGTTGGACTGTTCTTTTCGCTCGGACATTCGACCATCGTCACGGGCCTTTCGATCGCGATCGCGGTCACGACTAGCGCCCTTCAATCGCAGTTTGACATGTTTAAAAGCATCGGCGGCGTCATCGGCACGCTGGTGTCAGCGCTGTTTTTATTTATCATCGCGACCGCAAATATCTTTGTTCTAGTTTCGGTTTATCGAGTGTTTCAAACTGTGAAACGTGGGGGTCGCTTTATCGAGGAAGACCTCGATCTTATGCTTGCCAATCGGGGATTTTTGTCGCGCATCTTTCGACGCCTGTTTCGCGTTATCGAGCGATCGTGGCACATGTACCCGTTGGGCTTACTCTTCGGGCTTGGGTTCGACACGGCGACAGAGGTCGGTTTACTTGGTATTTCCGCTACCCAAGCCGCACAGGGGATGTCGGCGTGGACGATCCTTGTTTTTCCGGCCCTATTTATGGCAGGCATGACGCTGATGGATGCAACGGACAGCATCTTGATGATGGGGGCCTACGGTTGGGCGTTTGTAAAGCCGATCCGCAAGCTTTATTACAATCTTACCATCACGGCGGTGTCCGTGGTCATCGCGGTAATCGTCGGTGGTTTAGAGACTCTGAATCTGATTGGCGACCAGCTGAACCTCACGGACGGCGGAGGATTCTGGGGCGCAGTCGCTACTCTGAACGGCAATTTCGGCATCCTGGGGTACGTGATCGTCGGTATCTTCATCGCCGCCTGGCTGCTCTCTTATGCAATTTACCGACTCAACCGCCACGACGAAATCGAGGTGTATCCAGCCTGATCAGTGCGTGATCGTAAAGCCAGCCGTGAGTTCCGTTCAGCGTCATTCGCGTCGTTTTCTTCGCAGCCACGCCACGTCCTCATCCGAAACTCACCGTGAAAACAGACGGGGCCGTGCGACGTGTCGAGCAATCCTCCGGTGTCGATTAAAATCCAGGGAGTCGCCATCGATCATTTCGTCTCCTCTTCACCACGCGGGCCGCCGCCAATGCCAATCAGATGCAAGCTGTCGCAATCGGATGGATGTCGCAGCGCCCTGGCCTTGGGGTTGTGCCACGCGCTGTGTCACGTGCGGTCCCGGAGGTTAGACAGCCCAAGCCGCATTATAGTATGAGGTTATTGGCAAAAGTGCATACGATCGAAGCGGCGCGCCGGCCCGCATGAGAGTTTAATGGAGCACCTGGAAGACATCGTCGTATTTGCGCGCGTCGTGGAAAAAGGAAGCTTTACCGCGGCGGGAAAGGAGCTCCGGAAGTCGACATCGGCAGTCAGCAAGCACGTCAGCCGATTAGAGGACACGCTTTCGCTCAAGCTTCTACATCGCTCGACCCACCATCTGGCACTGACCGAGCCTGGTACGGTGTTTTATGAGCATTGCACGCGGATCATTGCTGAGCTGGAACAGGCCCGGGCGGATGCAGCCGGATTGAGCGGAGAAGTGAAGGGGCTGCTGAGGGTTCACGCCAGCCCCGGCGTCGGGCAAAGCCTGGTCTCGCCAGCGATCGTTAACTTCGGGGAAAGCTACACGGCGGCGACCACCGAGCTGACGATCAGCGAGATCACCGCCAATGTCATGAAGCGCGGTGTTGATGTCATGGTTTGCAGTCGATATTACGGCCAGGAGGGTACCTTTCATAGCAGCCTAGTCGGTCGAGATTTGGGGCCGACACCGTACGTCGTCTGCGCTTCGCCAGCATATTTTACGAGGGCAGGAAGGCCGGAAAGCCCGCCTGACCTGCAAAAACATAACTGCCTTTTGCATATCACGCAGAAGCGCAAGCCCAACGAATGGCAGTTTGCCGACAAGGACGAGTCGTGGACGGTGCGCGTAGCCGGGAGGTTTCGTTCCAATCTTGAGAACGCCGTGCTGACGGCAGCGCTCCGCGGAGTGGGGATCGCCAGGCTTCCGCAGTACAGCGTGAGCCGCGATTTGGCCGCCGGGCGCCTAACGGCGATCTTCCCCGGCATGGTGCAATCAGATCGGATGGTGCAAGTCTTCTATCCGCGTAGCAAATATGTACCGCGCAAGACACGGGCATTCATCGAGTGCCTCGAAAGGTGCTACAGGCAGTCCCTCGCTCTCGCTCATCAGGTCACATAGGCTCGGTGCGGCAAAACCGTTTTTCCAAATACCAGACTACCCTTTCGCACCGCCTCCTCCCTATCACATGTCTCGAAAAGGCCGACGGCGTGGCGGCTCTGCCGGTGATTCCCGGCCTTTCGGCCGAAAACCGCTTGAGCCTGCGTGAGGGACTATTTTGTCGAAGCTTTCCTTGATCCTAGCTTGCGGCGACTACGACATTGTCCGCCCCCTCTCCGACGGAGCGGTCAGGCCTGATGGCATCGATCTCAATGTTCTCACCGACATAGATTCCACGACCCGCCATTGGCGCTTCCTGCGCAACGGGGAGTTGAAAATTGGGCGCGCCTTCGAACGGGCGAAAGCGCCCGCGCGAAGCGCCTGGCCGATCGACGGGTCGTGCCGCTCGCGGTACCGCGAGGTATGCGAAGAACAAGAGAGGCTATTGGGGCACGACCCTTGGCGCTACGGCCTCTCCGAGCAGAACCGGAATAACCTTGAAATCTTGATCGGATACGCGCACGAGCAAGGCCTAATCCGGCGGAAGCCCGCGCCAGAGGACCTCTTCATCGACGTCTTCCAGGGCCGCAAGCGTGGCGAGGAGTATCGGATTTGACGGATCGGCGGCGCCAGACAGATTCTGTTGCACCCCGCGAACATCCCCAAAGGGACACGCTTGTTGACGAAGACGGAACTGCGGTGGACACGCCGTCCAGACCTTCGCCAGCCGTCGATCTACGTGCGATCGCCCAAATCAACCTATTGATCGGCCTTTCGAGCTTTGGGGGCGGCCTTGTCTCCTGGTTCGTCCGAGAGCTGACCGAACAGCGAGGATGGATCACCAATCGAGACCTGCTCAGCGGGTTTGCGCTGTGCCAGATGATGCCAGGTCCATCCACGGTCAACCTGACTCTCTATTTTGGCTTCATGCTGAGAGGCATCCGGGGAGCGGCGGCCGCCTGGTTGACTCTTGTCGGGCCGCCGTCGTTGCTTACCCTCGGCATCTACATCGCGTACACGCACGCCTCCCTGACTGGCGTGATGCAAGTCGCGCTTGAAGGTGTCGCTGCGACGGCGACAGGCTTCAATATCGCAACCGGAATCAATGCCGGCTGGAGAAACCGCGGTTGGCGAACATTCACGGTCGCAGGCCTCGTCTTCGTGGCAGTCACGATGCTCCACGTACCAATCCTGTGGGTCGTCCTGATCGCCGCTCCCCTCAGCCTGGCTACGACGTGGCGCGACAACGAACGCCCCGATGAAGAGAGGGCTGCGCCTTATGAGTGAAACCCTTTGGGCCTTGGTGCGGGTCTTTGTGCCACTATCCTTGGTGTCGTTTGGGGGCGCAAGGACGATCCTTCCCGACATCGAGCATCAGGCCATCGCACATCAATGGGTGACACACACCGACTTCGTCGAGATTTTCGCCATAGCGCGGGCGGCTCCCGGCCCCGGCACCACGATGGTGACGCTCGTCGGTTGGAAGGCCGCGGGCTGGCTGGGCGCACTCGTGGCTTCGCTCGCCATCTATGTTCCTGCTGGCCTCATGCTTTTATTCGTATCGTTATTGTGGCGTCGGCACCAAGGCTCGCCCTGGCGCCGGAGGCTTGAGCGTGCCTTCGCGCCAATCTCGATCGGATTGATTTTGGCAGGAGCTGTCGTGGTCCTGAACGCGAGCGGAGGCGGCGTTCTGGCTTATAGCGTCGCCGCGGCTGCCGCGGCAGCTTTGCGGTTGCGCCAGGTTCATCCGCTGTTTCTGTTGGGGGCGGGCGGCAGCGTCTTTGCGTTCACGTTGCTGGTGTTATAGGCGCCAGATTTATCCGGCCAAACGAGCAAAATGGTTTTGCAGTTATGTATCTAAGCTAATTGCTTGCCCGAATGCGTCATGCAAGACTTGCCGCCCGTCATCACGAAGTCTTTGCCCGTTCCACTTTGAACTGAAAGCACCTCCGTCGCCGCGCCGATTTCCTTGTCCGAATGCGCCCCGTTCACGATCGCGAGTTCGCCCGGTTCTGCACCGCTTCGATGAATTCGCGCAAAATAGTTCATCGTTCTGCGGGATTGCGTCACTGATGTTGCCCAAAGCTCCCGTCCATTGCGACGCTCGGGCTAAGCTCACCGTCACACCGGTGTTACATTGCTCCTGCGGCCCCCGACGCGCCTCAAGAGCACCATGACCAATTTCCAGAATCCTCGATCGCCAAGTATCGTTCCCAATCCTTTGGAAGAAGACCACTGGCTTGGGCGCGACCAATGTAATAGGCCTATAATTTAATCGCGTGTTTGGTCCGTCGGAGGGTTTGTCCGAAACGGCTTAGCTCCTCGGCTGTTAGCTCGGCTACGCGGCCGAGCACCGATGCGTGATAGAGCGCCTCGGCATTCTCCGTAAAGTGTATGCAGTCCATCAGTCCATCAGCAGCGCCGGCAATGTTTCCGCAACCACGACCTCGCCGTGCGCGCGGATGACAAGTGCATAGTGCGGCCCGAGTGTGGCGGCGAGCGCGCGCCCCTGATCCGGCGAACTGACGTGGTCCGGATCAGGATGGAACGGAATGCCGCTTGCCCAGCGTACCGCATGGTTCTTGATTGGCCGGAGCGGCACATCCTTGACTAGGCTGAAGATGGTGGTGAGATCGTGGTGGTAGTGCGCGATTGCGTAGACATCTGCGCGTGCCTTATAGAGCTCGGTATGTATGTAAACCTCGGAGGGCGGTCGTTCTCCTTCCGGCCCTTCAATCACGTGACCGTCCATATTGCACACGAGAAGGCATTCCGGCCGCATCTCGGCGCGACCGTGATGGATTGGCTGAATTAGGATTGCATTGCGGTCCGGCAGGCGTGCGCTGACATGACCGCTGTAGCCGAGGATGCGCTCGCTGACGAGGAGCCGAGTGATCGCCGCGATTTCGTGACGCAGGCGTTGCTCAACGTCCATGTTCTTGTCTTCGATCTGACCGCGCATCGAGTCTCCCTGGGATTTGACAATCCCGATTGCAGGACGGGTACGATAAGACAAGCGTCAGGTCGCGGTAGGGCCTGAATTGGAAAGACAGTCTTGCAAAATGGAATAGAAGACAGTCATCTGTGCGAGGGCGACGCGCCGATGAGCACCACGCGTGCGTTGCACCGCCAGGTGCTACACACCAAGGCCGATATCCAAGCCATCGCCGTCAGCCTCGCGGACGGCCGCGGAAGGAATCAGCGTCGGCGATCTATCATGGAGGTTGACGGTCGAGTTGCCGCGTCCGTTGGCCACGCCGAATTGAGCGGCCTTATGCGGGGGCCGGACCGCACCGCCATTCGCTTGAGTATCGCCCGTGATGGCATTCCCCATGTGGTCACCCTTAACCCTCAAGGAGATGCTAGCCCTGAAGAGCAAGGCACCCGAGGTGTGTTGGGCCACCGTATCCTCACCTCACCGATTTGTGCCGTCCCTGGGACCGGCGAGCGAGATCGCTAGCCGACCGTTTGTGATTTTTCCAAAACCGGGTGAGTTGGACGCGGCTGCAGACCACGCTAAGTTCGTTGTGACGGGCACTGCGTCGGCCTATCTTCGCCGCTATGAAATTCAACACTCTTCCGGCCGGGTTCGGTATCCCCGCACAACCGGTCAAAGCTTCAAAAACTGCCCTCCGGCGCTGATTGGGTTCACGAGATCAAGCATGACGGTTACCGGATGATCGTCCGTCGTGATGGCCCCTTGGTGCGAATCTATAGCCGCAATGCGTACGACTGGACCGCGCGACTGGCGGCGATCGCTTATGCTGCCGGGCAGATCAAAGCCAAGAGCTTCACGATCGACGGCGAGGCGGTTGTGCTCGGGCCTGATGGCTTGTCACGATTCGAGGAGTTGAGCCGGCGGGAGGCCGCCGAAATCGCGATCCTCTATGCCTTCGACATGATCGAGCATGACGGCGAGGATCTGCGCAAACGCCGATTCCTCGACCGCAAGGCCGCGCTGGCACGGCTGTTGCGCAACACCGAGGCTGGCATCCTATTCAACGAACACATCGCCCACGACGGCCCTGTCGTCTTCGCGCACGCTTGCCGGCTTGGCGCAGAAGGCATCGTCTCCAAACGAGTTGACGACACCTATCGATCCGGTCGATGTCCGGTCTGGATCAAGGTCCGCAATCCGGCCAGCATCGCCGTGCAGCGGGAGCGGAGCGAGATGTGGAACCGATGATTACCGGATCGCCGGAGCGCCAGCCGGGCGGCAGCGGCAGCCCGCGTCCACCCGATCGAAAGAAGAGACGACGGCAGCAATACTGTCCGGGGTGGACACTACTTGCCAGTCAGAACGCAGACAAGGAGTCTCAGAATAACGGCAAGGCCCCCCAAAAGTACGTAGCTACCCAAGACAAGGAATGGTAGCGCGTTAAGAGTCCAGAGGCCTTCCACCACCCCTGCATTTGGCATTGGGCGCTGGGAACCGATGATCAGGCCAATCAGAGCCGCCAAACCGCCTGCTACCGCTGTTATTGTTCCGATCCACAACAACGTCCTGCCATTTTTAGCTCCCCCGCAACGGCGTGGTCGAGCGCCCGAAGCAGAATAGGACGCCTCGCGAAGGCCGACGAGAAGCTTCGATGGAGAAGGGCGCGGCGGAATCAAGGTGCCTGCCAAACAGGTTGATGGCGTTGAGCCGATGACCCGCCGCAAGGCTGAAATCACCCGTGCCGATCTTCGGCGAAACTGGCCGCGTCACGTAGCGCTTCCGGCCGAAAAGGTGCGGGACCTCGTGAACCGCGAGGCGATATTTGGCGCGGCGGGCGGCCCTATCGCTCACGCACTCTCTGCGCCGCGATGACAGCGACTTCGTGGTGTCCTGCTTGCTAAACTCCTAAACTGGAAGACGCGCAGGCCTTTGCCAATCGCTTTGGTGGGACTCAGTTGGCGATGGGCAGCCGGCGGTGACCTTGAAAACACGCAGGCAACCGTGCGCATTGTTCAGGACGAACGCAATGTGCAGAACGTCAGTTTATGTGGGAGGACCGGACCGATAGCCGCGCAATGATGCAAGGTCAGATTTGGTCTGAACGTGACCCTTAGCTGACGTTCAAGACGCCGGTTTGACTTAAGCGCCGGGCGGCACCCATGGAAGCTCAAAGGACCTTGGCTATGCGGGACCAACCAACACGTGCGATGTGGAACCGGTCTCCGTGCGTTGTCGTTTGTGATATGGAGAAAAGCAAAATCCGGATCGCTGCCGGGGCACTGGAGCATACCTCACGGTGGTCCACCCGGCGGCAGATGCTCGTGTCTGGAAATCCCGGAAAGGCGGTCAGTTGCACGGCGCGGCACGGACGAGAACCGTATGCAGCCAATCTCGAGAGGAATACGAAATCTAGGTCTTATTTACATTGATATCCCCTCGCTGCGGCCGGGAACGGTGGGGGCTTATCTGCTTGCTTTCCTGACCATGGTGTTTGCGACGGCGCTACGGCTCGCCATCCATCCATATGTCGTAGGCGTTCCGTTCATTACGTTCTTTCCCGCCATTATAGTCGTGACGTTAATCAGCGGGTTCGGTGCGGGCATTTTTTGCGCCCTGTTCGGTGCCGGTGCGGCAGCGTTTTTCAAGTTGCCGCTTTACCGAGGTGATGTGGCCGACCTGCTGGTGTTTATCCTGGTGGCGGTTGCTATCGTGATCTGCATAGCGGCAATGCGTTTAGCGCTCGAAGGACAGGTCGCAGCAAAGCGTGCTCTTGCCGAAAGCGAGGCACGGTTCCGCGCCACGTTCGAGAATGCCGCGGTCGGCATCGCGCACCTCAGCCCTGAACTTTGCTGGCTGCGGGCCAACTGGACGTTCTGCCGCATTGTTGGCTGGCCAATCGATGAACTCGTCAATAAGTCATTGCGAGAAATCAGCCATCCGGACGATTTCCCGCACCAGCTCGCCGATATCGAGCAGTTGCGACTGGGGAAGACCGAC
>JASHRR010000953.1 GCA_030037185.1 Xanthobacteraceae bacterium
AGGGGCTGTCAAGGCTGGCTGCGTCTTCGCGGCCACCCGAAGGGCTTGGCCTTGACTGACCCGAGCACGGCGGCGACCCTCGACCGGTCGGGCGGGCCGCGACGCCTGGGCGCGGCATCGCTGCTGTCCGACCTTTGCCCCCGGCGTGGCGCCGAACCGAAACCCTCGAAAAGCGTGACTGCAGCGTGCATCACGAACAACCACATTTCATGTGAGCGGCAGCACGCCTTCACCCGAAAGGCTGATCAAAAAATTCCCTTGACGGTGACCACGGTATCTACCGCGACCCTCGCGGATTCACTCTGCCTTGATGTTTGCCTCGCGGATGGCGCGGCCGTATTCGTCGTATTTCCTGCGTAGATAACTCGCGAAGCCCGTGGCACATACCCCTACCGGGAAGAGCCCCTGGATGACAAGCTTGTGCTTGATTTCGAGCGTCTGCAACGCCGCATTGAACCAACCGGCGAGTTGTGAGATAGCTTCCTCCGGTGTCTTCGCGGGAGCCCACAAGCCGAACCATTGGTCGACCTCGTAATCCGGGTAACCTGACTCAGCGACGGTCGGTACATCCGGCAACGGCTCAATCCGCCTCAACGACCCAGTAGCGAGAGCACGCAGCTTGCCCGCATTTACGTGCTCAGACACTGTCGAGTACGTGGAGAAGACGGAGGTGACATGCGCGCCCAAGAGCGCGTTTACTGCAGGAGCATTGCCCGGATACGGTACGAAGGTGATATCCACGTTGGCTGCGCGCCTGAGCTTCTCGTAGCCAATTCGGAAAGTCCCCCCGGGGCCGACGGTTGCAAGCGTTATCTCGCGGGGCTTGGCGCGTGCCGCGTCAATGAGGTCAGCCAGCTTGCGATAGGCCGAGGTGCCGTTGACGGTGAGTACGGTCGGCGCGTCGACCAGATTGCAAATCGGCTCGAAGCTCGTCAGCGGATGGTAATTCGTCTTTTGCACGAGCGGATCTATGAGGAGGCTGTTGCTGGCGATCAACAGGGTGCTCCCGTCGGGCGCGGCGCGCGCCGCAGCTTCGGCTCCAATGATACCGCCCGCCCCGGAACGATTCTCAATTGTGAAAGCTATTCCCTGCACACGTCCGATCTGCTCCGCCAACACGCGGGCGACAATGTCGGTGCCACCCCCGGGCGGAGCCGGAACGATAATCCTGACGGTTGATAACGTCTGCGGCCATGCACAGTGATCGGAGATGGCGAGCAAACTGATTGCGAGCCACGCAGACAAGCGACTGATGCTCATCGAACATCCCCCGGTTACGTGGCGCAGCCCGTCCAGCCCTAACCCGCCTCACTGCGCCGACCCATTGAGCCTCTTCATCATCTCCGCGCAGTCAGCCGCGATAAGCTGCCGTCGATGAGGTGTCCGTGATCGCGCGAGGGCACAATTTTCGCCCCAATCGTCGGAGGCCTCGACAATCGACCATCCCGCAAACGTCTCTGGGACCGGCGTTGGGCGATCGCGACCCGCCCATCCGCGATTATTTCCAAAAGCCCGAAGCGATCTCACGTCGACAGCATCGGCCCGAAGGTGACCCGACCCCGCCATTCGCTCCGCCCCTCCCATCGATCATGCCTGCCCTCTCGAAGAACTGTCGGCGCCGCGGATATTATTTGGCAATTGAACCTTGACGCACACCAAGCCAGATTTAGAAATCCGGCTGCTCGGCCTGCGGCACTTGGCTGACAAATCGGCCAGCTCCTCGCGGGTTCTCGGCGCATACGGCTTCGGGCCATATGCCCTGCACATGACGATAGGTGACCAGTCCAGACCATGGCGCGGTGAACACGCTCGGGTCGTCAACAGTGATCTCGACCTGCAATCCCGGCTTCGCAATATCAGGGTCGATATCGCCCCTTCCGTACTCATTCGTAAGAGGACTCGAACCTCCAACGCCGAAATAGGAGTTCTCGTGCTTCAGCTGCAGGTCGCGGGCCGTTGCCCCGTCGATCAACCGATAGCGCTCGATCACGTGCAGCGCGGCGCTGAAAGGAGTGCCGTACCTGTCGACCATCGAGAGTGGCCCCACCCTTTGGCCGATCGTATCGATCACCAGCGTGTCGCCCTCATAGTGTCCAATCGACTCGCCCTGCCAGGTAGGCGTCGGCTGCGCAGAATGTGGCACATCCATGCGCACACGGCGGACCTGATTATTGCTGACATAAAGTAATGTTACCTCATGTTTGCGTTGTATCAGTTCCATGCCAAATTGAATACCTAACAGGAACGGTGTCGGTTCCGGCCAGCACTGGTTATGAGGATTGGGGTTTACAACGCCGCTTAGTTCATTTTCACCATTCTTCTTAACGATTTCCACGGCCCACGGCCGTAACAGCGAATTCGTGTAATCTCCGATGGCACTGAAGATTGGCGACCCATCCGGCCTGCGGAGCTTGCTCACAATAGGACCTGGGCCGAACGGCGGGGGTTCCAGAGTCACCCAATTGCGTCCCCATATGCCTGACAAATCGGGAATTGATGCCGCTGGCGTTTGACCAAAGGCGGGCCCACAGCCGAGGATCGTCACTAGCAGGCTAAGTGTGCTACTTCGCTTCATGATGTTCCTCCCGCTGGGAAAGTCCGAACGATGTGGGATGTTGCAACCGCACGGAGCAGCCTCCGGCAATGCTGACGCTTGGATGTCGCGTGAATAGCGGTAAAACTATGCTAAACGCGTACTCCCGGCAATAGAGAGCCCAACCTCATCAAAAATACGCTAACAACGCCGTGGAGGCTCGTCTGTGAACACCTTCACACAAGGTGCTTGGGTTGAGGTCAGATCAGGATCGCCGGTATAAACACCAGTCGAGGGGCGAACTGGGCGATAGGTAGGCGCGACAAGGTGGCCCATCTGCGTGCGCCTACCGGCATCCGCCCTGGGGTTGGCCTCTACGTACTCACCCTCACCGGCGACCGGATCTGGGCGATGACCTGCTTCGAAAACGGCGTGCTTCCATGGTTGACCTTCCGCGATCGCTCCCGAGCCGATAGCCAGCTTCCGACCAGTGGATGTGTGTGCGCGGTAGCGGTCAGGTCCGGTTATGCCCCGAAGCCGGAGTGGCGACCCTTCGTCTTGGCACATCCGCAGTTGACGTAACTTTGGACGTGCCAGTCACGGAGCTTATTGGCCGCCCATGACCCCCAACAGACCTTTGCTCCCGCGTGCTCAGAAATCCGGCGTGTGCGCCGTTGGAATCGCTGCG
>JASHRR010000954.1 GCA_030037185.1 Xanthobacteraceae bacterium
GGCCATTAACCTCTTCTCAGGGGTCGGGAACGCAACAGATTGGCCCGCGTTGAGACCGCGCGGGAAGCTGATAAGGGAGCGAAGGCCGGCTGCGTGAGGCACGGCCGATTAGCCCCACGCAGCAAGCAACGCCGGCCGCAGTACGTTGCTGTGCTGCGCTCCCGGTCGCGATCCACTGACAGCCGCGGGCCTCGGCACGGCGAGCAACCACTGCCTGGAACCACATTTGGTCCGCAGTACCTTCGATAGTTGCCGTGCGCAGGCGATTGAGGGTCACAGTAGCTCAGGGCCAGAGCCGCAAGTGCGCTGCCGCGTAAGAATGCAGGATCGCTAACTGAGGGCGGCCTCTCACAGAGCCATGAATGAAAGGCTTAAAGCCAATGGACAGACGGATAGCTGGAGTACTCTATGCGGTGGCGATGGCAGGCGTTATAGTCGGTGTAGATCTCGTGTTCTTCAGAAATAGATTCTGGGAACGGCTGATAGTGAACATTGGCATTGTCTTAGTGTTCGCAGCTTTCTACTTGAGATTCCTCATGCGTCCATGATCGTGGCGCGAGCCAACCAGAGAGTCGTCTTCGGCAAAGGAAAGACCGGGCATTGGACGGTGCGCTCTCGGTGTTAACAGGATCAGCCCGTTCATATCTGCTTTTATTTTTCGGAACGGCCCCCGCGGCGGGACGCAATGGGTAAGTATGCAAATCGTCATCCAGGATCGTCTCGCCGATCCCGACACACAGTGGCCAGCCGCGATGGCACCGCGCGGGCTCCGGGTGGGGTTAAACGAGTCCCATGACGGCTCGCCGTCAGAGCCGCTCGTCATCGTGTTGGTGGCTGCGGCAGTTTCGGCGCGAGATAGAGTCGTATGGCCATTCGGCATGCCAATCTGACGACGTGCGATACGACTGAGGATATTTAGTCGGTAGAGCCGCGGAACCGCCACAGGAACACGATGATCATCGCGACCGTAAGCGACACACTCGTCGCCAATACCCATGGCGCGTAGTCGGGAAAGTGAGGCGGAGCGGTAAGGTTGGCGCGAAGCCCCGTGTCGATGACGACAGTCAAGATGCCCAGTGTCAGCACTCCTAGCGAGCGGAGCCAACTACGCATAAAGGCGAGCGTGTCATCGCGCCGCCCATGTGCTAACCAGTGGCTCTTGTTGGGAATATTTATAGCCGGCAGCAGCCGGTCGACCAACTCGCCGCTTAGGAAAATTGCCGCAGCAAACGCGATGCAAAATCCAACGATTTTAATGAAGTCGGCATGGTTATGCCATCCGTTTGGCCTTCCATCTGGGCCAAAATGTGTGGCAACCTGATCTGGCAACATCGGCAGATAGTACGCCGTGAGTCCGATGATCGCGAGACTTAGGAGCGCGAAAGCAACCACGGGAACATGTGACGACCGCATAACGACCTCCTAGCCCCAAGGCGGCAAATTCAACGTCAGCGAATCTCGCCGGCAGGCACATTTATATGTGTGTCGGGAAAGGTCGTCGGTTCAAAAACACCCGGCTAGCCGTGATTTGTGAGGCCGCCGGCGACCACCGGCACGTCAAGGGCCGCCAGACGCGCTACCGGTTATCGATCTGGACGAGCTACAAGCCGATTTCTGGCACGTTATTGACGAATGGAGTCCGCCGTGGAGACCATAACGCTTACCATCGCTTCCCGCGCCGCCGTCCGCGAGCGCGTGCGAAACGCTTTTGCCGGGAAAAAACAGGGCGCCCAGATCGCTTTCGAAACGCCCGAACTGCTGTTCGAGGTGATGACTACGAGGCGCTGGGAGATCGTCCGCGTCTTGACAGGCGCCGGCCCGGTATCGATCCGGGAAGCAGCGCGCCGGGTTGGCCGGGACGTGCACGCCGTTCACCGCAACGTCGATGCGCTCCTGAACGCGGGCGTGCTGCGTAAGACGGCCGAAGGGGCGATCGTCTTCCCGTTCGAAGCGATACACCTGGACGCCGTGTTGAAGGCAGCGCAGTGAAAAGAGGACGCGCAACAGCACGGCCCCTCTGAACCGCCGCCCGGCCACCAGCCGACGCCTCCAACACCTCGACGCCCGCCACGCGCGCCTGGTTGACTATGTTCGCCGTGCCTCGACCTCCCGGAAATGCCACCGCCAGATCAGGCTTCCCTTCGGCCAGCGTCCGGGCATTCCCCATCGGTCCGCTAGCGCGGCCGTGCTTTTCCAGTCTGCCGGGAAGGCCTCGACCGGGACCCGGCGCATCTTGGCCCAGCGGCCGGCCAGCGCGGCGGCGCCAGGCGCCCCCCTGTGGATGCGATCGACCGTTTCGCGATCAGTACGGCGGCGAGCGCCCATGATTGCGACATGCTTGGTCATGTGCCCAATGCCGAAATGGGAGCAAGCCCGGATTTCTCAACAACAAACCCGGCAAGGCGGGCCGGGCAGGCCTCGATCTCCTTCGCCCAACGCCTTGCGATTGCCGAGACCGCCATGGCTGCAACTCCTTTCTCGCTTCTGTGGCCCGGTTCAATGTACCACGCAGCCCTTAGTCCGCGGCGGCTTCACTACATTTCACTGGTTGCAGAGAAGCGCCGGGTAAGGCTAGATACAATGAGTTCGGGGATCATTGCCCGCCCTCGACATGATCTGGGGCGGACGACGATGGCGATAATCATGCGCCAAGGAACTTGCTGAGAGCGGTCGCCGCATGGGCGCGGATGCGCAGAACCTGACCGGAGTCTGGCAGGGGCTCTACACCTATCCGAACGGTGAGTCGGCCTCGTTCGTTGCAACGCTAATCGACAGCAGCGGGGCGCTCTCGGGCTCGACCCACGAGCCCTGCGCGCGGGCGGTCTCCTCGAGCGGCACACTCTATGCGACGCTCGCCGGCCGCCGAAGCGGCAGCGCGGTCGCATTCCACAAGATCTATG
>JASHRR010000955.1 GCA_030037185.1 Xanthobacteraceae bacterium
TAATGCCCGTAAATGAAATGGCGTGCCGATTTGGCGAAGGCCCGGCGCCGCCACACGGCGTTATCAATAGTCGCCTTACCTCGAGTTCGCGCCGGTGGCGTCCGGCGCACAGGTTGGGACATCAGCGCCTGTCCGAGACAAGCCCGAACGCCGCGCGGACAACAACTGGCCTCGGCTGATTGAGTCGCCCAAAAGGACGTGGACAACTCAGCGAATGCTGGCACTTAAGTTGGTTACCCGACGGTCCTCAGCCGCGAAGGGCGCTAGTCGCTAGGCTGCTCTTTGCTGGAGCTTTAGGCCCCAACCCACCCTAAGCGGGACACTTGGTCTTGGGGCCAATTTTTTGCCCGTCGGGCGACGAAAAAAGAAATTGAAAGCCTGTCACTTCTGCCAAAAGGGGAAGCAAATAGCCTCGCTGAGGGAGGGGAAAAGAGGCCATCGATCGGTGGGCAAGTTCGTTAACGCTAGGCCAGCGATCAACCGCTTTTTGCGCTGCTTGAATGCCTGAATTGCCCGGCCCGTTGGCCTGATCCGCTGGGTGACCTCGCCAACGAGTGTCTCTTTGTCGCTGAAATCGGGACTAGTCTGATCGGAATGCGGGAGGCTTCAAATAGGTCCCGCGTCACGACCTTTCCCCAAGCACAGCGCGGGACCTATTTGAAGCCTCCCGCATTCCGGGCGATCTCGCCCACCATTCCGATTTGAAACCGCCCGCCGTTCCGGAGTGAAGCCACCCACCATTCCGATTTGAAGCCGCTCACCTTTGTTGACCGTACCGAAGGAATTTGTTCCTCCGGCTGGCTGCCTCTTCTGGCCCGTTCAGGTCCGGTCCTTTGCTTCCGAAGGAGGACCCAATGCCAGCAGAGAGGACTGCCATGCGCCAGCCAGGTGGGCGAAGTTCTGAGGTTGAAGTTTGTCGGTGTACCGAACCACATGCCATCCAGTCATCATCGCTATGCAAGCTGGACGCTCGATCGCATTCGGCGAGAAGCCGCCAGCATCGGGCCATCTACAGCGACGTTGTGCGACCTCATCCTTGCCCACCGTAACGAATGATCTCGCCCACCATTCCGATTTGAAGCCGCCCACCGTTCCGGAGTGAAGCCGCCCGGGGTGGATGGCTCCCTGGCAGATGCTTTCTGCCACTCAGCCGCGGGATGGTCAATTGTCAGTGCTACCGTCTCTACGAGCGGCAGTAACCATGGCGTCAGACGGCTAAATTTAGCCGAAGAGCTAAACGCTACTAAATTTTGTCGGCGGCTCGCTCCCGATCCCACCGAGGATCACTCTCACAGGCTGCAATTTTCGGTCAAAATGAAATACAGGTAGAGCTAATTGCGGAGCGCGCCCGCGTATTCGAACCCGCACGGCTTGGGACACACCTCAGTGGTTCGCTGTGGACAAATCGCAGCTGACTTGTTTGTTGGCCGACCGTTGCTGCAGGCGTACGGCTTGGCCGACGTTTGACCATGGCAGCTTCTTGCCCGGCGTGCCGGGCCGGCCACGCCGCTATGGCGACTGCAGTCTGACACACACCACAACGAGCGGACTGTCCGATGAATTCGCAGCCGGCCCGCACGATGCGGATCTTTCGCTCAGAAACGTCGGAGATTTTCTGCCACCGCCGCAGTATGCAGTCATTAGTACCTCGTTCATCTCGCAACTGCCTTGACAGGTCTCCAATGAGCAATTTACGCGCGTGATCCGGAGCTGGGAAGGACCTCGTGGACCGGCGGGACCTGGCGGCCCCTGCGGTCCGGGTGAGCCGGATGGTCCCTGCGGACCATTCTCACCCTTCGGGCCTTGAGCTCCCGGCATTCCGACTTCGCCCGCAGGCCCGGTGGATTGACCACAGCTCACGACGCAAAGCGATAAAGCCGTAATGAACAAGAGTTCGAAGGAACGCATTGCATACCTCGGTTCCCTCCTGCTTAACGGAGAGGACATTACAAACCGATGAACAGTGCATTACGGAACCCGAGCAGTACAAGTCTTCATGCCGGGCGCTCGACTGGGCAGTCGGGCTGGGATTTGGCCACCTGGGCAGGCAAAGCCCCGGCCCTTCCGAAGCTCCGACGCAAGGGCCGAGGCCCGGGTGCTGTTCCTCACCCAGCAAGCTAACGTCGGCTGGAGGCGACGACTCATCGGCTCGAAAACAACTCACGTTTTGTGCCAACAAAATGCGTTTCTGATGTACCCAACACCCCGCACTCAGCCCGCCGATTGATAACGGGTACTGCCGGCGATGATATGCGCGATCGGTGAGAAACTCACGGTTCTCCCCTCGTCGGCCGCGCTTAAGCGCTTAAGCGGCCCACCTTCCCAACCCGCGGCGGTGAACTTCCCCGGACTCGCCAATCGAGGCGATTAATTCGCGAGCGACGGATTAATTCATGGTAATTTTCGATTTGCGGCAGTCGCTTCGCGGCCGTGGCACCCGGCCCCTATTGGGGGGACCAATACAAGGGGCCGGGGCACGCACGGCCCTGTGTTGATAACCGCGCGCACCACCAACATTAACATTAGGTCGATAGCCGGCAGCATGAACCTTTGTTCATGTGTATCTCACTCGCGAGCGCTGCCCAGCTTGCCGCCGCCGCACTGCGGCGCGTCGCTATAGCCGCCGGACCCGGCCGGGGCGCAGAAGAGCCGTTGGCCCGCCGAGCGGGGGCACGGCGGGGGCGCGATCGACACCGCGCGGTACTGCCGCACGCGGGCAACCGTACCGGACCTATTGAGTTTCATTGCTAGAGGCTGGGGTGCATGTCCTGACATTGGAATAAGCACCATGATAGGCAAACTGATTATCGGATTGGCCCCGGTAGCGATTGTCTCAGTCGCGACGGCGATGAGTGCGTCCGCGGAGCAGAAACAAAAGAGCATCACAGCAACAATACCAAAGCAAGTATGCGAGACGTTGACTGTGGACACTCAGAATTGGGGAAAGCAAACCGTGCAGGTGTGCGGCCCCCCGGGTCCTCGTGGTCAAGCCAAGTTGAAGCTGCAGTCGACTCAACGCAAGTGATTCGTCCAACGTCGACCAGGTGGCAACCGTCAATAGCCGAGCTCTAATAGCCTCCAATAGCCGATGCGCTCCCCGGCCAGTGGCGAGCGCCCGGGCAATGGCCCTGGCGCCGAGCCCCCGGCGCCTTCATCTCGCGCAACCTGATCGCCTCTATCGAGGCGGCGCGGGCGTTTCGCGGCCGCCCCTGGCCGTGGCACGTCGCCTTGGCGCAAGAAGTCGGACAGTCCGCAACTCCTGCCGACGCGGCGCAGTCGTTCCGCTGCGCTTGCCGGCGCGGATCCACTTCGGGTCAAATCTTATTTCGCTGGCGTTCCGCCCTGGCTCTCGAGCTTCTTGCGCAACTCATCGGCGCGCTTCTGCAAATCTTCCTGCAGCTTCTTTTGCTGTGCCTCGAACACCTTGGGGTCCGTGGCCGGACCTTCATTGGCTTTCTGGAAACTATTGCCTGAGTTGTCGGAGAGGGGCATCGGGAAGGTGATGGCAGCGGAGGCGAGGTTGATCGCCTGCATTTCCAGCATCTGGCCCTTCTTGAGCTTGCCGACGAGTTCAGGCGTCGCCTCATAGTCCGCTATGCAGGTGCCATTGGCGAAGCAGGTGACGAACACGCCACTGATCGGCGGCTCCTTGTCGATGACGATGCGGGCGCCGTATTTCAGCTGAAGGGGGCCCGGCAGGGTGATGCGGAGCAGCTTCTTGGGCTCGCCTTGCGGCTCGATCAGGGCCGCCGCCACGAGCGGTTGACCGGCCTCGGTGCGGGCGTCTTTGCCGGTGAAGCAGATCTCCTTGGCACCCGGGTCCTCGCCTTTGCTGCAGAATTTCGCCCATGGCGAATAGACGAGGGGCGGCATTTCGGGCGCCGCCGCCTGTGGCTGACCGGGTGGCGCGGCAGGCGGTTGTTGTGCAGCCGGGGGGGCTGGGGCCGGAGCGGCCGGGCGGCCCGCCGGACGCGACGGTTGCTGAGCCACTGCCGTAGAGCCGCTAAAACCCGTTGCCGACAGCAACGTCGCCGCAATGGTCGAAACGGCTACCCGGCGCGCATTTGTGATCTGTGCGAACAATTTGCGATCGGTCATCAGGAATCCTCCCATCTCGGAAGTCGCGGGCGTCAACGCGATCGCGAGGGGGTCTTTCGCCCCCCGCTGTCTCTGGGTTAAATGCGGCGGCAACGTGGCCCCGCCCCTCATCTACAACAACAACCCCTCAATAAGGGGTGGCAGATGGTGGTGGCGCAGCCGACCGGGACAATTTTCCTGGTAAGAGTTGTGCGATGCGTCGACCACACCTATCCCTACACGGCTCTCCCCGACTGGCCGCCAGGACCCGCCTCCGGGTCATTGCGCGATGCTTGGAGCGCAACGCCAATATCGATGGATGTCCGCCGAACAGGCTCCTAAAATCAGGCCCAGGCCAACATCTCTCAACCGCTCAGTGTGTGCCATCAAGACGACGGCAGCTACCACCGCAGCCACGAGGGTAAGCTCAACATGGGCAACACCGCAGACGTGCCGCTCGAGGGCCAGGCGATCCTGGATGGCTGCCGCTTTGCCCGGCAGTTGAGCGCCGTAACCGCGATCGTCGAGGGCGATCAACGCGCCGGCCTGTCGAACAGGATCGTCTGCCGGCCACGCTGATCGACCGATCATCGTGTGCGGCTCTGCTCTGCGGCGGCTGACCGCTGAAGATCCGCCGGATCGACGCGCACAGGCGCGGGTCCACGCCCTGGCCGAGCGGGGGCCCTGGAAAACACCATCGAAGGAATTGTCTGCCGTCCGTCGATTGAGCGATGTGCTCCACGCGCTGTGGGATCTGGCCGGCCGCGCGGATCGGCGTGCGGGGACAGATGAAACTCCACAGGCCGAGGCAGCACAAGGCGATGCTCGATGCTCTGATACGCCGATCGCGGTCTGCCGCTGTCGAGCGCCGCCCAAAAATCGGACGTGAAGAATCAGCGACGTGTTTTGGAAGATTTCTGGGCGGCTCGCGGCGTTGCCGGCGTTCTTCGCCGACCTGTTCGGTGATTTCTACTTGGCGCGGCCGCTTTCGGACGCAATCCCCCTCCTTGGTCCTCGGCAAGGTCGGCACCGGCGGACATTTTTCGCAAGTTGCAAACTTATAGGTCTTGCATCGCGTCACTAAGCGCCCTCCGCGACGAAACCCCACGATTCTAGTTAGTCGCGAGCGGACTGCGCGAAGGGACGTCTCGTCGCGACCTCTCTCGACGACTCGCTATCCGCACGGATTTCTCGGTTGAACCGGCATTGACGATCGGTCCACTATTCATTGTTCTGGCCGCAAATGGCCTCGACACGGCGGGTCGAAGCGGGCAAACGGACGAACGCCCTATCATCCTGCAAGCTGTTGAAAACGCTAAAATTCCGGAGGATGGCGTGTCCCTCTTATCAGCAAGGCTCCCTGCAGCCGGCGCTGCGGCTTTTATGGCAGTGGCGGCGGTCGCCGGCATCTCATGGGTAACCGCTGCGCAGGCGGCGCAGCCGCCGCGCCGACCGGCCCCCGTTCAGCGCGCCGCTCCTGTTCATCGCCCCGCCCCTGTCCAACGGGCAGCGCCACGCGTGTCGACGCCGCAAGTGCACGTCAATAGGCCCGTCCAAGTCGCGCCGAAATTCACGCAGCCGCAGAATGCCAACAGAAACCTTCGCACCGTGAATCCGAGCCTGCAGCGCGTCAACCCCAACGTACGGCTCAACACTCCGACCGTCCAGCGCATCAATCCGAACACCCAGAGACTCAACCCAAATCTGGCTCAGCCGAAGTTCGGTTTACCGTTGCGGGGCGCCAATGCGCTCAAGCTCGGTCCAGGCAAACCGGTTGTCAATCCGGTGTCGTTGGGGCGCGGCCCAGGCGGCCTCCAGCAGATCAAGCCCGCCCTTCCGGCGGTGAGCATCCACAACAGGTTCTGGCCGATCCACAGAGATCGGAGTTCCGTCTGGTTTGGCGGTCATCGGAGGTTCTTCATTCCGGTCGGCCTGCTCGGGGTAGCCCTGATCGGCGGTTCCTATTGGGATCCGGACGCCTACGTCTCAATTGACGGCCCGGCTTGCACCGGGTTCACGCCCGACGGCTGCCAATTGCACTGGCGCATGGTCGATTTCGAGGACGGCGGCGCGGAGCCGCAATGTGTGCAATACTGCCCGCGGGTCGGTCCTCCGCCGGCCGCTGCCGCGCCACTGCCGCCATCGCCGGCGTTTGCGGCAAACGGCGCGTGCCAAGTCACGATCTTCTCGCAGCCCAATTTCGCCGGCCTGTCGGCGCCGACCGGAGACAGCCAGCCCGATCTGTCGCAGAGCGGATGGCGCAATGAAATAGCCTCGATCCAGGTGCAAGCCGGCACGTGGGATTTCTTCGATGAGGAAAACTTCGGCGGCGAGTCGATGCGGCTGTCGGCAGGCCCCTATCCGACTCTGGCGCCGGAGTGGAGCAAGCGGATCGGCTCCTTCATGTGCGTGCAGCCCGGCCCGCCGGGAGCGTGACGGCGCCCTTGCGCTCCCTGTAGACCGGCTGTAGCTGACTTAGCTGTAGTGGTGAAGCGATATCCTGGTAACGGCCGGTCCCGCATGCAGGTCGGACCGCCTCCCGGATGCGCCGCCGCACGGCCCCTTGCCAGAAGGGTTAACGAGGGTCTTATCCAGGCCGCGACATCACAAGCGTGTGAAGCCGTCCCAGTGTCAGCCGAAAATGTGTGCGCCCTAACGGCGGGCTCGTGGATGTTTTGTCGTTCGGGGACTCCCTGGGGTCTCGGAGAGCACCGACAAGCTCATCGAGTAAGCAGGGAGGGCCCAGAACCTCGGCCAAAACCGAACAAAGCACAAACCTCAAGCCAATGCTTTGATCTTGCTTGTCAGCGGACAGGCCTTGGCCCGATCGGAGCCGGTGATGTTTGTCTGCTACTGCCGGCTCAAGGATTTCAGCCGCATTGCCAGGCGCTGCGACAAACTCAACTCGAAACTTTTTTAAAAAGTCTGCCTCGTGGCCGCCGTGGTCTACCGGCTGCCGGCTAATCGGCGCCGACTTCTATTGCTTTCCAAGGAAGAGAAGTGAGCCGATAAAAGCGTTTCGCCTACCTCCCGCCAGCCCCACGCTTTCACGGTTCGACACTCCTCGCCAAGTCACATCGGAGATAATGGCGGTTGCCGCGCCAATCAAAACTTTCGTCGACACAGCTCATCTTAAAACCTGCCCATCGGTGACATCCCCCTTGAAATTCCCATGACCTTAGTCTGAGCCCTTGTTTCCCGGCCATGCGCCCATGGCGATAGGTCATGTGCTCAAGATTATTGCATATTGCATCGTGGGCGGCGCTATCTCTGGCACACTCCTTTCGACATTGATGGCGGTCCGCAGAAATCATCATCAGGTCAGCGATACCGCCATGGACAGACGCGGATCTCCTCGCGCGGCGAAAGGGCCTGGCGCAGCTTTGCTCTAGCTGCCAAGCTTTCGGAGTTCAGTACGTCACGAGTTTCACAATCGAGGTCTTTATAATTAGTCATCGCGTTCGCCCCGACAGTAATCACAGTCATCTCGCCGAAGCCGCAATCGTCTATCCTCGGGCTCCATTCAATCGGTTGCTCATCTCAGAGGCAGCCCTCTTCATCTCGTGGCCGAGTTGGGCATGAGATATGCCTGCCAAGATTTCCTCAAGGCTAAAACCGGTTTGCGTCCCAAGCCCGTTCCGCTGCGTACTCGGCAGACTGGCTTCAACGGCGTTCACTCATGCATCACGTCACATGCACGTGAATTCACCGTTCCGTGAGTATCAGAGCAAAAGGACCACCTGCGAACTAACTGTGGTTTTAGCAAAGACCTCAATAGGAGCATTCCATGCGGATCCTGATATATCCGGTTGCTGCTGCAGCAACGCTGGCGTCAGCGTTTCTGGCAGTACCAGCCCAGGCGGCGCCCTATCACACTTACGATGGACGATCAGGCGGGTTTGGCAGCGGGCCCTACTGGCAAGGCGAGCCGACAGATCGTCGTCCAATTTGGCGATACGGCTACTACCAGGGCAACGATCCCGATCCATTCATCCGGGGTCAAATCATGCGCGATCCAACAAACGACGTACATCGTTAACTATGCTCCGGCCTGCGCGCGCTGCCGCGGTTTAAGCGTTTAAGCGACGGCGAGCAGATCGGAGCAGAGCGCCATCAAGACATCAGCCGCCGGATCGCCCGCTCGCTGTCCGTGTAGGCGACGAGAGGAGGGGTGGTCTCGATGCTGCGGCCGTTGGCAGCTACGCCGGCGTGCTCCGCCTTCAAGGCTACCAACACCGGCCCCGCGGCTTCGCTCATCCGCGAGTGCCGCGGGGGCCCTCTATGTGGGCCCCACTCTTGTGCCCTTCGAAGGCGGCTGTCGCCACAGCCTTACTTCCGCATTGAGGCAAGCATTTATATTTGCGTGGTCGCAGAGTAGCGTGCTGACAAATGCCACCTGTTAGAACTGAACACCTTCCATAGTCTTGAAACTCCCCTCTACTTCGTCAGCAGCCTCAGCATTCTTGGCTTGGTCGAATATCATACTCGGCAAGAGACCCTGCAAACATTCGATTTTCCTACGCGCCGCATCTGTCGGACGCAACCAAATCCATTTACTTGAATCGCCTTGGACGACGATCCTCTAAGCGCGATCGCTCGCGAACGCAACTCGTCGCTTCTTGCGTACCCAATTCAGCGACGTGTGCAGTAGCTCGCGCGCAATTCCGTGGTGGTGGAGTTCAGAAATCACATAGAGTCCTTGTATACCTCGGCGTGGTTTCCTTCGCCTCCCGGAATGTCCTTGCGAATTGCAAGCTTGAGAATCGATCGATTTACCGGTCGGTTTGTCTACGATACAAGCCGCTTTCGGCTCCTCGCTCTGAGCCTGATCACGATAAATGATGTATTTGGGCCAGTTTCTGATCACGTATGATCAGGTGCGTCAGGTCGTCTCCATCGGGGAACCTGATCGATCACTTCATGGGGCTGGCGGGTCGAGCTTGGCGATGAGCCTGACGAAGACGGCTTCCAATCCAGAATCGTCGTACTGGTCCGGGCGCTGGCGGATAAACTCGAGTGCCTGACGGTAGTATTGCGCGGCCTGTTTGTTGTCGCCCCGGGCCTCGTAGACCATGCCCAGGCGGTCGTAGCCGTCGTGCACGTCGGGAAAGCGTACCAGGAGATCGCGGGCGGCGTGCTCTGCCTCGTCGAGCTTTCCGGCACGGACGAGTTTCACCGCCGCATTTGAGGCGTCAGCGAGCGCCACGTCCTCTTCGTACTCGGCGGCAAGCCTGTCGACAGTCTCCACAAGATCGGAATAGTTCCCGCCTCGCCCTTTCTTCCGGGCTTCAGTGAGGGCGGCCATCGCCTCACGCTCAGCCTCCTCCTCCTTCCTGAGGCAGCACTGCTTGAACTTCTTGCCGCTGCCGCACGGACATGGCTCGTTCCGCCCTGTCTTGGTTGTCATCTGCATATCGGGGGGTAGAGGTGAACACGAAGGGGTTGCACGAGAAGTTTATCCACAACGTTCGCTTACATAAGCTGCTGGTCAAGTTCGACCACGATCTGGCCAGGGCCGCAAGGGCGCAGGGATGCTACTGCGGCGGCAAACTTCACTCGGCGCATTATCCGCGCAAGCCCAAGGGGGTGCCGGCGAACGTCAGGGAGTTCTATTGCGAGCGTCTGAGCCTGTGCTGCGCAGAGGATGACTGCCGAGAACGTATGACGCCGCCGTCGCTGAGGTTTCTCGGGCGCCGGGTCTACGTCGCCGTCACCATGTTGCTCGTCTCGGTCATGGTGAACGGCGGAACACGGGCGCAGTTGTCGAAACTGTCGCGCGAGTTTGGCGTCGATCGCCACACCGTCGCCCGCTGGCGGGAATGGTGGTGCACGACGTTCGTTCAGACCCGGTTCTGG
>JASHRR010000956.1 GCA_030037185.1 Xanthobacteraceae bacterium
CTTGCCCGCTGTGCGTCGCGGGCATCGTATCCAAGCGGCTGCACGGCACCTATCGATCGGTCTTTGTTCGGGAGACACGCTAGTTACCTGCGAGTGGTGCCCTGTCGGCGCCAGGGGCGCGCCGTATCGCATCTGCGGCACCGACCAGCCCGAGTTGCATCGGACGGCGATTGTCCTCGGCCTGCATGGGATAACCGATGAGGAGTGATAAATCAGGGCCCGTCAGCCGGCCCCTGTGATCTGATACGGCCCACAGACGAGCAGCCATAAGCCTTGCGCGTCATAGCTGCCAACATCACCGCGGCAACCCCCAACAGCAGCCAGACCGGCCCGGCCGCCGGCTTCTTGCCGGGCATACCCGCTGGGCCCTTGTTGAAGCGGTGTTGCCTGCACATTGTGGCACCGAGATCGCATCAGAGTTCCCCGCCCCCTGCCGAAGCTCCTTGAAATCAAGAGCCGGGGCCGCCTGAGGCTGGATCGCACCCCACGGAAAACCAACGCCAACCACAGCGGAGTGTTCCGAGCGACTGGACAATAGGGCAGGCAGGCAAGCCCCCTCCCTTGCAACTTCGCCATAACAAGGTCCGGGGCCGCGTGAGGCAGCCCATAAGTCTCACACTGCAGTCTAACACGGGACGCTGGGGCGGCGTTCCTGGACCCAATGGCCCGCTCATCGAACAAATGGGGGAAAGGTTTGCGGCCGATCGCCCTTCGAGCGTCGGTCGCCCGGCCTCAGTGATCCTGACGCGGCCGACAGTTTGCCCGCCAGCCTTGATCTCGCGCTGTGCAGTTGCAAGTCCGGCGCGGATAAGGGTCACTAACGCTTTCCGTGTAACGCCGTTGGTGAACATGATTGCCTCGGGAGCACCGAACAGTATGCCGGCCTGCAATTGGAGCTGCTGCTGTGCGCCGAGAGGACGTTTTCGAGGGTAGCCGGCATCTAAAGCAACCGGACGAACGAACTACGGATAGAGGTAATTGCAGGGCGAGCCGCTGCGCCGCGCATTCTACCCCCGACCACGACGAACCGAAACCGGCTTGGGACGCCTACCGGCTTCGACGTTGTTGGTTTCAAGTGGACCGTCGGCGCGGGCTTGTTGCCCGACCTCTGCTCCAGAGGAGTACGGCCAGGCCGGCGCTTCACCGATGGCGCGGGCGGCTTCTTGCCGGGTGTGCCGTTGGAGCGCTTGGGGCATGGGCGACCATCCCAGTGCCCTACGCGGGTTTTGAAGTCTACCAGAATTACGATATCCGGCACCCCGGCCCGTTGGGAAAGGAAAAAGAGCCGGGGCCAGGCGAGACCTCGGTCGGCAGTCCCATGCCAGAATCAAACGCCAGCCTTGGTGGCGCGTTCCCGGCACCACGGTCAGAATGCTTGCGGTCCGGCGATGACACGGAACCGTCGGCCATTCAAACAGGTTCTACCAATGAGATAGCGATCGATTTCAAAGTGCGCGTCAAACGGAGTTCCGGATGCCAGACGTATACCAAGCCGACACGCCGCACATTCGTGACGCCCCGCCCACCAGCCCGACGATCACGGCTGAGGATGTGCGCGCCGTGATGCTCACTAGGATATCATGGGGCGCGGTCTTTGCTGGCGTGGTTGTAGCGCTCGCCACCCAACTCCTGCTCAACCTCCTCGGAATGGCCATTGGTGCCGCCACGCTGAGCCCCGGTACAGGCGACAGTCCGTCAGCCACGTCGTTCTCAATCGGCGCTGGCATATGGTTCGCGCTGTCCAGCATTTTGGCCGCGCTTGCCGGCGGCTACGCCGCTGGGAAACTCGCTGGCGTTCAGAATGAGTCGATCGGAAGCTGGCATGGTTTGACGACCTGGGCACTTGCGACGCTGGTAGTCTTTTATCTCCTGAGTTCAACTCTCGGCGGAATCCTAGGAGGAGCCTATCGCGGCATAACAAACGTGCTTGGTGGAGTCACCAGTGCGGTCAGCTCAACTGCGCAAACCGCCGGACAGGTGGCTGGGCCAACTATCGCACACACGACCGACCCGTTTTCGTCAATTGACCAGGCGATGCGGAGTGCGATCCCCGGAAGCGATCCGACCGCATTGCGAGACGCAGCCATCGCAGCCGTGCGAGCGGCCGTCACTGGCGACCCGCAGCAGGCGGCACAAGCGCGCGAGCGCGCGGCTCAGGCGATAGCGCATGCGCAAAACATGTCCGTCGAGGATGCTCACAGGCAAGTTCAGCAATACGAGCAACAGTATCGGCAGGCGGTAGACCAGGCAAAGCAGCAGGCCACGCAAACCGCCGACACAGCGGCTAAGACGGTGTCTGGTGCCGCACTGTTGGGTTTCATCACCCTCCTTCTCGGAGCAATCGCCGGTTGGTTGGGAGGGCGCTTTGGTGCGGTCGAACCGACCCTTCCAGCCAGAGGTACGACGACGCGATAAGGCGCGTTAGACCCCCAACAACGGGGAAGCCATGTTCCTCTCTGCGGGAATCACCTATTCCACCTTCCACCGCCCGCTCCGCACGGCGATGCTGGCGGGATTGCGGACCTTGATCCAGACGTGGCATGGGCCGGAGCGAAGGGTGATGTGGATCCGCTTCGAAACGATGCCCTCGGCGCCGAGCCGACATGCATGAGCGAACACGCTCAAGCCATCTTCGACAATGTGTTCGTTGTGCAGGATGCCCGCCTTGGTGTTGCGCAGCAGTCGCGCCAGCGCAGCCTTCCGGTCAATTGCGGAGATCCTCGCCATTATGCTCGATCAAGTCGAAGGAGTAGAGGATCGCGGTTCGAGCGGCGTCACGACGGGACAACTCCTCGAACCGTGACAAGCCGTCAGGTCCCAGCGCAACCGCGTCACCGTCAATCGTAAAGCTCGTGGCCTTGATCCGCTCGGCAGCAGCCGCGATCGCCGCCAATCGCGCCGTCCAGTCATAAGCGTGCGGCTGTAGAGCCGCACGGTGGGTCGGCGCAGATAATTCGGTAGCCGACATGTTTGATTCGTGGACCCAGTCGGACCGAACGGCGGTTTTGACCAGGACCGGTTGCGCGGGGATGATGAAACCGACCGGCAGACGCTTAATCCTCAGGCGGGAAGTTGCCGCAAGGTAGGCCACGTGAGGTCGGCCTGATGACCTCACGCTGCCAAGCCTGGCCGCTGCAGCCGTTCCGGTGGCCTCACTCGGCGACGGCCGACGCTCAATAACCTTCGAGCGACCGTTGCTTCGCGCCGTGTTGTTGCACTCCGGCGTATAAAAGCCGTTAGCGGACATGGTAGCTTCGGTAGCACCGAACGGCGTGCGGCAAGCAATTGGAGTGTCCGGCGTGCTGCGCGCCAAGGTGACGTTTTCGAGGGGGAGCCGGCATCTAAGGCAACTCGACGACGACTTCAGGCCATCGGTCAGCGAGGAGAGATTGCACCTGCTTGGCTGGCGGTGATGTCCCCACATCAAACGCCGACTGGTCTCGGACCAAGTTGCCAAACGTACGTGCCGACCGCCCCTCCGTCGAGAGTAGCCAAAGCTGTTTGCCCGTACCATTGGATGCCGAAAGACAGAACATCTTTAGTACCATTGAAAACCAATAGCACAGCCCGTTCGTCCGGCGTCATAAATGCAACACTGGGCAGGGAGGCAATGGCGGTGGACGAAACTCTTATCGAGCCGGGCGTGACAAATCGAGACAAATGGGCGATGACGTAGTAGGATAAGTTACGCAGAATCGCCGATGCATCAATGGTGAGAGCGCCGAGGCAATCATTGCAGCCTCCCGGTGTGTGCGGTCCGTAATCGGGGGCGCTGGCTAAGTTCCATTCGAGCACCGTCTGAGCGCCGTTACGGATCGTGCCAATTAGAACGTTTCGCACGTGCCAAGCAAGATCAGCACCAAACTGCCCGCCTGCTCCCACATATTGTTCGGTGAAGTAGGTCTTTATGCCCGGATACTTCCTTGCGACGCGAGATAACGCTTGTGGCTTACCTCCATACAGATGCCATGCGACTCCAGTAACGAATCGGCGGGCCTTGGCATCCGCCAAAACTGCGATCGGATAATCGGGACGATCGCAATTGTGATCGTAGCAGAACAGACCTACCGCATCCAGACCATTTTCGTATAGTGCGGGGCCGAGATGATTCCCGATGAAATCCGCCTGTTCTGCCGCGCTCATCCCCATGCTCGGATTATCCGTTACATTTAGTGGCTCGTTTTGTGTGGTTATGGCCGAAATGGTGATACCGTTAGATTTAAAACGACTGATATATGTTATTATATACTTGGCATAGACTGGATAATACTCATGATTTAGCGCTCCACCTACGAAGCTTTGGTTAGATTTCATCCAGGGTGGCGCTGACCAGGGCGTTGCGATGAGTCGGATGTCCGGATTTATAGCTAGAATCTGCTTCAAGACGGGTATTAGTTGAACATCGCCCGCCTGCAGGTTAAAGCGATCAAGACCTGGGTCGGCTTCCCCCTCTGACACATCGTCATAAGAGAAGGTTTTGCTGCTCAAATCTGACGCACCGATGCTGATGCGGAGACACGTGATGCCGATGCCATTGTCATCAGTCAAAAACAGCTCTCTGAGCAGGGCGTCCCGGGTTGCTGACGGCAACCGAGCTATGAGATCGGCACTGCCTCCCGTCAAGGCGAACCCAAAACCATCCATCACCTGATGACGCCGCGCGGGGTTGACCCTTATGATTGGACGCTCCGCATCAGGTGGGCTGACGGGCAGGTATCCCGGTTGCTTGGCGCATAGGGCGCTTTGGTCCGGCTGCGTAAGCCAGACTTCGACATCGAAGCTACTCCACCGTTTGTCAGGTGGCTTCTTGCCCATTATCGTCCCAGATGATGTGCAATCTTTGCTTCCTCCAAGCCCTCTTGATTCGGGGCGTAGACCGCGCCCGCTTCGTACAGCCCGCAACTGCGATACGGTACCAGTTGCCGCCCGCCGCGGTAACCACCAACATATGCCGACATAAAATGCGGTGTTGGGCACACATAGAAATCCGTCCCTCGCATTAAATTATTTCTTTTAACGCAAATCGAGGACGGCGTCACGATAGACTCTGCCCCTTCGCGGGGCGCAGCGAGCACTCGGACGGAAGTTATCGCCCAGGTCTTGGAGGGCGAGAAAGCGACCGTGGTTCGCATCAACGACCGCCGCGAGGCGCTCGTTCTGGTCGCAGGCCCTCAGGTGCTGTTGGCGGCGCGATGCGGTAAGCTATCCTAATAAGCGCCGCTGACGTAGCCGCCGCTGTCGGCTTTGCCAGCGCCCATAACCTGTGCCTGGTGGTCAACGAGGTGGCCACAGCGGCCTCTAACGCGCCGGACTCCTCCTCGTCTGGACGAGGCGCACGAACGCCATCACCCTCCGCGAGGCGTTCACGACCCAAGGCTCCAGCGCCGCTCCGGTCGCGGCCGTATCGGCTGGTGCCGGGTGCATTTGGCTCCACCTTTACCATACGGTGATCAGGGGCGGGGCTCTACGTCCAGGGCAGCGGCTGCACGACAGTGGGCGTAGCAGGTCTGGTGCAAGGGGGCGGCTTCGGCCAGTTCTGCAAGGCCTATGGTCTTGAGATCGGTGCTGCCGGCGCATTGACCCGGATCAAGCTCGCTCGACCGCCATCAACCGCTCGTTCCGCTGGAAATCGGCCCTCGGCCCTGGCAAGCGCAAGGACCCGACCTTTCGTCGAATAGCTTCAGCGCGGCTAGACTTGCTCGGTAACCGCGAATCCCTCCGCTCTTGAGGGCAGATGCCGCTGTCGGCAGTGGTGCTAGGCGATGGACGAGGATGACCTACTTCGAGTTCATCGGCGAAATGAGTCCCGTCAAAGGCAAGTGCTTGCTCCGATCTCTCCTGCACGCGTGAAAAAGTCTCTTGCCAACCCGAGCCGGGCGACGCTTTGACGGCCGGCCGTCGCTTTCGGCGCGTTGTAGACTTGCGTTGGAACCGACTGGGAGAAACTCATTCCCCCGGGACGAGGGGTCCACGGGGCAGGACGCCGTCTCGCCGGCCGCTGCGCAGGTTGCGCAGCCAGATGCCGAGACGGTCGAGATAGAGGTAGACGACCGGCGTTGTGTAGAGCGTGACCATTTGGCTCAGAATCAGTCCGCCGACGATGGATATCCCGAGGGGGCGGCGAAGCTCGCCGCCGTCGCCGAAGCCGATGGCGAGCGGAAGAGCGCCGAACAGAGCCGCGTTCGTTGTCATCATGATCGGCCGGAAGCGTAGCAGGCAGGCCTCGTGAATGGCTTGCGCGGACGAAAGTCCGCGTGAACGCTGGGCGTCGAGCGCGAAGTCGATCATCATGATGGCATTTTTCTTGACCAGGCCGATCAGCAGGATGACACCAATCAAGCTGATGATGCTGAACTCGGTCTTGCAGATTATCAATGCCAGCACCGCGCCAACGCCGGCCGAAGGCAGGGTGGAAAGAATCGTGATCGGATGAATGTAGCTTTCGTAGAGCACCCCTAGCACGATATAGACCCCGACCAGCGCTGCGAGGATCAGATAGGGCTCGTTTTTGAGCGATTCCTCGTACGCCCGTGCGGTCCCTTGGAAGCTGCCGTGAATACTGACCGGGACACCGATGCGCTTCATCGCCTCATTAATGGCAGTTACTGCGTCGCTGAGGGAGACGCCGATAGGAAGGTTGAAAGATATGGTCGTGGCGACGAACAGACCCTGGTGACTGACGGCAAGCGGGATATTGCCCAGGGAGAAGTGGGCTACGGCACTCAGCGGCACCATCGCTTCGGCATTCGTGCTCACGGCCGCCCCGGTCGATGCAACGCTGTTGCCGGTGTTGCCGATCGAATTGAGCGCTTGATTGCGCGCCGCGTCAGCCGCGACCGCTGCAGCGGTCGAAGCCGCCGTTGCAGTCGATGCCGGTCCACTGACCGTGCCGGCAACGGCGTTGGTCCCTTGCGTCCCGCCGACGGTGCCGCCGGCGGTGCTGACATACACGTCCTTGAGCGTGTCCGGGTTTTGCCAGTATTTCGGTGCCACCTCCATGACCACGTGATACTGATTGCGGGGGGTGTAGATGGTGGAGACTTGGCGCTGTCCAAATGCGTCATAGAGAGTGTTATCGATCTGCGCCACGTTGATGCCGAGCCGCGCCGCGGTGTCACGGTCGATGGTCACCTGGGTCTCCAGACCCTTGTCCTGCTGGTCGCTGTTCACGTCGTCGAGCTGCGGCGAACGCTGCAATTCGGTAAGGATTCTTGGCGCCCAGCTGTAAAGCTCCTCCACGGAGTCCGCCTGCAAGGTGAACTGGTACTGGGCATTGGCGCTCCGGCCGCCGGTGCGAATATCCTGGTTCGCTTGCAGGTACAGTGATGCTCCCGGTATCTCCGCCAGCTGGGGGCGCAGCCGCCGGATCACCTGGTCCGCTGTGACGTCGCGTTGCGAGAGCGGCTTGAGGGCTACCGACACGGAGGCGGCGTTGGTCTGCCCGGCATACCCGCCGCCGCTGCCGCCGGCGCCAGTGTAGGCGACCGCAGTTTCCACAGCCGGGTCCTTGAGCAGGGTGTCGATGAACTGCTCCATCTTCGGCCGCATCAACTGGAACGAAATGCTCTGATCAGCTTGGATGTTGCCGGTCATCCGGCCGGTGTCTTGCTGCGGGAAGAAGCCCTTGGGTATGACGATATACAGATAAAAATTTATGCCGATTGTCGTCAGCAGGATCAGCAGAACTAGCAGTGAATGGTCGAGCGCCCAGCGCAGGCTGCGCTCATAACCGTGCAGCATGGCGTCGAAAACCCATTCGCTGGCGCGATGAAAACGCCCCTTATGCGCGTGATCGGTGCGCTTGAGGAGCAGCGCACACATCATCGGAGTGGTGGCGAGCGATACCGCGAGCGACACCAGAATGGCGACCGACAAGGTCACTGCGAATTCGCGGAACAGGCGGCCGACAATGCCCCCCATCAGCAAGATCGGGATGAATACAGCGCACAGCGAGATGCTCATCGACATCACGGTGAAGCCAACCTCGCCGGCGCCCCTGATAGCGGCATGGAGCCGGGGTACGCCGGCCTCGATGTGCCGGGAGATGTTCTCCAGCACCACGATGGCATCGTCGACCACAAAACCGGTCGCGATGGTCAGCGCCATCAGCGACAGGTTGTCGATGCTGTAACCCAAGAGATACATGACCCCGAAGGTGCCGACAAGCGACACCGGCACCGCGACGCTCGGCACCACCGTCGCTCGCGCGCTGCGCAGGAACAGGAACACCACCAAGATCACCAGGATTACCGCGATACCCAGCGTGCGCTGCACTTCCTTGAGCGAGGCCCGGATCGTCGTCGAGCGGTCCACCGCTGGCGTTACATCAATCGCGGGCGGGATCGACGCCCTCAATTCCGGCAGCAGCGCCATCGCCCGGTCCACTGTCGCAATGATATTGGCGCCGGGCTGGCGGTAAAGGGTGATGAGCACCGCCGGCTTGCCGTTGAACAGGCCCGCATTGCGGATGTTCTCGTTGCCGTCGTTTACGTCGGCGACGTTGCTGAGGCGGACCGGCGCGTTGTTGCGGTAGCCGATGATCAGGTCGCGGTAGTCGGCGGCAACGGTCGCCTGGTCGTTGCTGTAGATCTGAAAGCGTCGGCGATCCATCTCGATGTCGCCCTTGGGGCTGTGGGCGTTGGCCGAGGCAAGTCCGGCCCGCACATCCTCAAGGCCGATGCCATATTTGAACAGCGCCGACGGAATGAGCTCGACCCGCACTGCCGGCAGCGAGCTGCCGCCGATCACGACTTCGCCGACGCCCTCAACCTGGGACAGCTTTTGCGACAGCACCGTCGAGGCCGCATCATAGAGTTCGCCCTGGCGCATTGTGTCGGAGGTCAGCGCCAAGATCAGGATCGGCGAGTCTGCCGGATTGACCTTCCTGTAGGTCGGGTTGGAACGCAGGTCGGTGGGGAGGTCGGCATGTGCAGCATTTATCGCCGCCTGCACGTCGCGTGCGGCGCCGTTGATGTCACGGTCGAGACCGAATTGCAGGTTGATGCGGACAGCACCGACCGTGCTCGACGAGGTCATTTCGGTGACATCGGCGATCTGGCCAAGGTGACGCTCAAGCGGTGTTGCGACGGTGGTCGCGACCACGTCCGGGCTCGCGCCCGGCAGCTGCGCCTGGACCGAGATCGTGGGAAAATCGACCTGGGGTAACGGCGCCACCGGAAGCTGGAAAAACGCCACGGCACCGGCCGACGCGACCCCGAAGGTGAGCAGAATCGTCGCCACCGGCCGCATGATGAACGGGGTCGACGGGCTTAGGATCTTCCTTGGAGTGCTGCCGTCGATGCCTGCGGTTCCCGTAGCGCCGGGAACAGAAATTTCGCTCACGGTGATACTCCCCCTTGAACGAATATTCCCGAGACGGCCGGTTGATCCGGCCGCACGCTTTTTCACGCAAAGACCACATATTATACGAATTGCAGGTAAAGTGAACGCGCGAAGATTTCATTTTTCTCATGAACTCGAAGTTATCCGAATCGTAGTCGCCCGAACCGCAGATTACTGGGGTCAGCGGCGAAGCCGGACCACGTTCCATATTCGGCCCAGTGCCAATCGGGCGGGACGACACTTTATCTCGATGCACTGTTTCCGTGGTGCTTGGATACTTGCCTGGCATGGGTATCGGGAGGGATCCCGATGGTCGCTTGCTGGCCGTCACCGGCACCTGCGGGGACACGGAAGCGGGGATAAGCTACCGCCAGCAGCGATCGTGCAGAGAGCGAATTTAAGCCGATCGGTCATTGCGCAGTTGCCCTTCCCGCTGCTGTTCGGCGCTGGCCGGTCGGATACCTTCGCCGGTTACCATTTGCCAATGTGCAAACCGCCGTCCACGTGCAGCACCTCTCGGATAGATAAATCACGGCGGCATCCACGACCTCCTGAACGGTCGAAATGCTTCCGATTGAGGATAGCCTTTTCAGAGAGTCCTGGATCACTCTTGTGCAGCGGTGGCAAGGTTGCCCGTCATCGCGTTGAGACCACCTTTCGTTGCTTCCACCTGATTTTGCGCCGGCATCTGCTTGACAGCGAGTTGGGTTATGTAAATTGAGCCTTCGAGATTGGTGGAAACGAGCCGCTTAAGGTTATCGGTCGTATATATGCTCTCACACTCATTCGCTAATGAAATTGGGAGTTCCCCCGGGGCAGCAGTAGAAGTTTGACTTTTAGGGGTGGTCGTCCACCGCGGAGACTTCCAATCGCGAGCCGCCACGCACGCGAAGAGCTTCACGATGGACGAGTATGAGAGCCTAAGCCACACGAAACGGGACTGCAAATACCACGTCATCTTCATTCCCAAGTGCCGCAGAAGAACGATTTACGTGGAATTGCGACCGGAGGGTCATCTTCTCGCGAATCACGTGCATAACCGCCGAAAGTATGCGGTGCGCAGGTGGTTGGCTTCATCAAGGGGAAGACTGCGATCCATTTGGCCCGGGTTTATGGTGAAAAAAAGCGCAACTACGTAGGCCCAAGGCTGCACGGCATTGAAGAGCTGGGCGATGAAGGTTGCAGGCGGAGCGGTGATGAAGAAGGCCAAGGTGGCACTGGCGCGCAAAATCGCCGTCATCATGCATCGGATGCTGGCCGATGAACGGGCGTGTTGCGCGCACTGCACTGCGGCAGAGGCAGCTTCCCTGGCTCTCGGAGATGGTTGTCGAGCTTCCCAGGCTTTTCTTGGGTGTGCTCAAGGTGATGGCCTGCAACGACGATGGCAGCGCGGCGTCAGGTTGATTCCAAGTTCACGTGCCATTTGCACGTGCTCATGCGATAGGTGGAACCGGCGCCGCGCGTCGATCCAAGGCCGCAAGCTTGCAGGTATCTATTTTTGATTCTTCTTCACCATTAAGGTGCGCCTCGGTCCGACCCTGCTAGCAAATGGCGGGCCGCGGATGAATCTTTGCGGAGCGGTCAGCAAATGGCCGAGTCCATCACGACTCTATCACTTTGGCGAACGAGCACATATCAAGTGCGCACGTTCTTCGTGAGGCGTTCGGCGCTCAAGTCGATCGGCAAATTGTGGTCTGGAAAAGTGGACGGCAGGGGTGTCTGCGTTCGACATGCCGATTGGTCCGCTCATTATGGCGCCCTCGCTTGGACATTCGAACCCAACATCGCTGCCAGTCTGTGCTCCGGGAGAACCACTGGGGGCCATGCCTCGATGTTGGCCAGGATGTTGCTCAATCCGGGGGGCCATCTGGGCCGAGCTGCTGGCCGTATGCTGCTGGAGCATGGGGTTCGTGAGTTTGTGGGCTTTCGGAGCCTTCAATTTTGCCATGGTGAAATGTCCTTATAAAATGCAATAGGAGCCGCCACCGGCCCCTTGCATACGTTTTGGATGTAATGGGGTGGTTGGTTGGTTATCCGTGGGGCTGCCACCGCCGTTATGTGCGGTCCAGTCCCTCGGTGAGTCCTGGTACGTGGTTGAGCCGAGGTGCTGCCTGTCACGGCCGGCATTTGATGGGCTGATTTTGCCAACGCCGTGGCCGCCTTTCGGTGCCATTCCGGGAGCTTTGGGGGCTTTGATGCCCATAGATTTAGCCATGATAAGGAGGCCAACATGTTTAAGATGTTAGTTACCACCTTAGCTTTGGCCCTGCCAGTCCAGGCCGAGGCTTTCCAGCTATCCTGCGCCCACGAAGGAGGTTATCAAATCATGACCATCGACGGGAAGGTAACGACCACACGCCAAGACCTTGAATATCAAATGAGCGTGGATGTTGACCTCGCAAGGAAGACGATCTCTACGGAGAGCAGCGAAGGCCACATCACTAGGGTAACCGGCGCAGAGATCGATGCCTATGCTGACCTCAGTACTCCCGGGGTGACCTACAGGATTTCTTGGAGACTCAACCGCGTCACCGGGGAGCTTAACTTTAACGAGGATTGGACAGGCTCGGGAGGTTATCGATCAACCTTAGATTACCACACCTTCAAATGCGTGCCAGCCAAGGCTAACTCTCAGAGTAGTTCGTCAGGGTGAGCG
>JASHRR010000957.1 GCA_030037185.1 Xanthobacteraceae bacterium
CCGATGTTCACCCCCAGGACAGTCCTTGGTTTCCTCCCCGCCGTCCTCGAAGCGGTTGCTGGCCTCTGCGAGCGATGGCATCGCCATCGCGGCAACCGCACCCTCGATGTCGCGGCGGAAATGACGCGCCTCACCCTCGACGTCCTGGAGCGCACGATCTTTTCCGATGGCCTCGGTCGCGACGTGGATGAAATCCGCAGTGCTATGGGCGTCTATTTCAACACCATCGGGCGGATTAGCCCGTTGGATATCCTCGGCGCGCCCGACTTCGTGCCGCGAATCGGGCGCATGCGCGTGAGATCCGCGCTTCGCTTTTTCGAGTCTGCCATTGATCAAATCATCGCGCGGCGGCGGCAACGCCTGGAACAACGGCCGAGCAATGGGCCCGAAGATATTCTCGCGCTCCTCCTCGGCGCGCTCGATCCGGACACCAGCGCGCCGATGACGGCGGCGGAGGTTCGCTCGAACATCCTGACGTTCATCGCTGCCGGTCATGAGACAACGGCAAATGCTCTGACGTGGTCGCTGTTTCTGTTGTCCCAATCGCCCGAATGGCGCTCGCGCGTCGAAGCGGAATGCGACAGCGCGATCAGGGGCCCAATCAACGGCATGCTCGATCGCCTCGTCATGACGCGGGCTGTTGTCGAGGAGGCGCTGCGTCTCTATCCGCCGATTGCAGCGATCAGCCGCGTCGCTACGAATACGGACGAACTCGCAGGCGAGCCTGTCCGGCGCGGTTCTCTGATCGTGATCGCCCCTTACGTGCTGCATCGGCATCGCCTTCTGTGGAATGGCCCCGAACACTTCGACCCTGCCCGATTTCTCGGTAGCGCGCGCAAGGAAATGGATCGCTTCGCATATATCCCGTTTGGGGCCGGTCCCCGAACCTGTATTGGCGCGACGTTCGCTATGCAGGAGGCGACGTTGGTGCTGGCAACCATTATACATCATTTCACGGTTGAACTTGCCTCCGGACATGCTGTGTGGCCGGTCCTTCGCGTGACGTTGCGGCCAGCCGGCGGCCTTCCGATGATTGCCAGGCCGCGCAGGTCGAGAGAAAGGATGCGCGATACGTTTGGCAGCTTCAGTGGTCGTGGATCGGCGTAGGCGAGCTCGCAACGCATACATGGCAATTATATCGCCTTGCCGACGCACCGCCGTCAGCGCGATGGCGAGCGTGACCAGCGGATGGCCGGCTCACTGCATCGCCATCCTAGCGGCAGATTTCCTGAAGCCCCGTGAGTCAGCTCACACTATGAGCACCCACCCAGGAACAAGATTATCGGCCAGAATCATCACGGATTGGGAGGCAGAGCGCGCAGGATTTTGCTTGGACTGCGGCACCCGCACCAGCGCGCGCCGGAACGACCACAAGAGGTTTGCCGAATGCACGACGGAAGTCGGATTATTGTTCGACCCCGGTTACACGTTTAAAGTGCGAGGCGCCGCAGGTGCCGGCGTACTGAGGCGGTGGCGTTTCCACAGTGAAGCTCAACAGGCGCTATTCAACGATTGCCTCGCTCGGAAAGCGAGTCTTGCGCCTAAGCCATCCGCCAAAGGCCGCAACCGAGTTTCACTGTAAAGCGCCGCGGACTGCACCAGCCTGTGATGCTGACTCCGCCCGATCTGATCGACTGACAGCAGGACGGCTCTCCGTCGCGCCAAATCGGCGCCAACGACGTTTAACCCAGAGCGCCCTGCTTGGTGGCGCGATCGGGGCAGAGTAGGTGTCAGAAGTGATGATCATCGGTCCTCGGGGGAATGCAGTCGGTGGCACAATGGCGGCGTATGCCACGATTCCGAAAAGTACCATTCCCGAAGCACTACGCTTGGGTGGCCGGGGCTGCGACTGACCATTTCCGGTGCATCAGGCAAGTTGCCAGCATGCACCGCCGACGGCGGCAGGGCAGGCCGGGCGGCCCACACAGTCTGCGCGTCGGTCCCCCGCACCCACTTTGAGGCACGCGGCGGGCGTGGCCCCTACTTGCCGGCCGGCTTGAAGTAGCGCAAATCCGGCGGCGGCTGTCCTTGCTTGACCGGCATCAGGAAGCCGTCCTGGCTCACATAGTAGCTCTCCTTGCCAACCAGAATCAGCGGGTTGTTCTCGGCGCACTCGTTGTATCGCCAGATGGGCCGCGGATTGGCGTCGCGAAGATATTTCTTCGTCACCGTCCACGGTCGGGTCAACGCATGATCGATCGTGGTGATCTCGTCGATGAGAATATTGCTGTTGGCAGGATCGAGATGGATGTGCTCCTTGACGATCGTCTCGTTGTCGTCGTGCATGCGGATGCCGCTCGCATCGAAGGTGCGCGGGCCTTTGAGGCCGCGCGTCTCGACTTCAAGGGTGGAATAGTGGCCGTCCGCATCCGCATCGATCCATTTACCAATGGAAAGGCCGTTGAATGAGGGTTCGATCTCGGCGGGCCATCCCCGCTCGTCGGTGAAAATTCGGCGGGGCTCGCTGTTGTCGGTCAAGACGTAGGTGGTCTTCGGCATGATCACAATTTCCATCGGATAGACCACCGTCATCAGCCGTGGCATTCCGAGCGGGATGCAATAGCCGTGGCGCTCGTCGCCTTGCCCGCCGGCGGCCTGGTCTTTGAGATTGGCCTCGTAGCGGGCTTGATACTCGGGCGTCAGTGGCGCCTGCTGGGCGAGGCCCGAGCCCTTGTCAGGATCCCAGTTGACACCGAAGGCAACCTGCGAGGTGGGGCTGACCGTCATCTTCCACTGACCGGACCAGTCGGGATATTTGGACAGGTCCTGCGCCTTGAGGCGATCCCCCGGGGCGAGGGACAGCACCATCGCCGCCGCGATCACCCCCATCACACTTCGGTATGGCATCCAGGGTCTCCCATGAGGACTACGAGACTTATTGTACGCCTGTGTCGGGCTTGCGTCATGGATCCTGGTGATGTGCATTCGGCTCCTCTCGCCGATAGATTCCTTCCCCGAACGGGATTCACCTCGACCCGATGGGCCAGACAGCCTATGAACCGCGCGGCGGGACTGAACAGCGCGCGAGGCAGTCGCGCCAGCATGGCGAGTCTCGTGCTGCTCGCCGCATTGGTTACCTTCCGTCACCTACTGGAGGTCATGTCAGTGCCCGGAGCGGCTGGTGTCGATGACGACCGCGACCAGCCATAATCGCGCCGACAGAGCAACCCCTCGCTGTACGCGGGCGAGATCGACGCCGAGGAGCTTGCCGCGTCGTATTACCTTGCCGGCGATGAATACCGTGTCAACAGTGCTGATGTCCATTGCGGTGGCGACAGCCAGGTAGGCAATGTTGAAGCGAAGCTCGAGCAAGACGATGCCTATTTCGCCAATTCTTATCAAACGATACACCCGCTCTCGCCTCTATGACGCCTCCAGGCCGCGTTACCTGACCGTTGAAGAGCTACGAGACTGGGAGCGTCAGGGCATCATATTCACCGTACTGGATGTCGAGACCGGCGAAGACATCACCCGTGTCCTGCTCGCTTGAAACTGCGATTCTGCTTCGGGTCATCTTCATCCTCCCGTTCCATGGAGCGTTGGATAAGCGTTGCCGCGATCAATCGACCGCTGACTTGACTTTGGGGCCCACCCAGGTGGGGCCGCCCTCTCCTGCTTCAAGGTTGGATCTGTACCCAGCCATCCTGCTGCAGATATACCAAACGCAGGTTGGCGCCGCTGTTCACCTTCACCCCCGCCAGCAGGTCGGCGTTGCCCCAGCCGTTGGTGCGCGCAGTCTGACCGCACTCCTCGAACTGCACGCCGTCGCGCTGCAGCCCAGTGATGATCTGCTTGTAGGGATTGCCGCGGTCGGTCCGGCGATTGCGATTGTAGGCCTCGTCGTTCAGCAGCATGTAGCCGGCTGCGCCGTGGAATACCGCGATGATCTCGATCGGCGTGTTGCTCGCCCGGTAATTTTGCAGCATCAACCGCATGTAGTTCAGGCCGATTGACTGGTCCCCGGCGAAGGCCAGGTGATCCATGTTGAACACCACGCGTGAGGGCCGCAGCTGCACTGGGACGTCGATGCGCAGTTCGCCGGCAGCGGGCGCGTTCTGCGCCGGCGTCGGCCCCGCAAGGCCGAACATCAGCAAGGCGATACCGAGTGCCAGGGCGCGATTGTGAGTCATGGAGACAGCCTTTCTTGAGTTGGGAGGTCTTCAGGCTATAGGGGACTGGATCGCCGGTCCATAGCCCCCTCGAACTGATGCCTGCTCAGCGCTAGAGTATTTCGCAGTCGTTCGCTGACGTTCGAGAAGTGCCCGGTTCATTGGTCTAACTTCAATCGATCGCCTGTGTACAGTTCGCCGACGTTCGCTAATATAAAAGCCTCGTTTAGACGTAGCGGCGGAGCCCCCACCTGTGGCAAGGCTACTCGATGACCGCGCGCTACAGTAAGACACTTGAAGCCACGACCCACGCCGTATCCCGACGGCGGCCAACTTTGTTCAGCGGGCAGGGACGAAGGGCAGGTCAATATTTACGTAGAGTTTCTATTCGCGACGACCAAAGCCGACCGCGCAGCCAATTCCCGGCTTGGTCCTGAGCGTCGGATAGGACTTGGCAGCGCCGGCACGCGCATCGGCAAAGTATGGCACCCTGGCGCGAGCCTGACAGAGTTCCGCCAAATGCGCGACGAATGCCGGAGACAACGCCAGCAGGGCATAGAGCCGATCGTCGCCCGAGAACAACAACGAGCGGCGCAAGTGGCAACAGCAGCGGGGTCAATGACGTTCGATCAACGTCGCGACGGCTACAAGGTCGATTCGGTGAGTCCCGAGTCACCGCGCGCCTTGGCGCGCAGGTCACGATTCGCTTCTGACTGGCAATGACGACGAAGAATCTGCGACTCTCGCCATCGGTGCGAGGAGTAACTCCCCGCTCGGCAAAGATAAACGTGTCTGCCCTGTCATAGAAACCTTAGCAGGTCCCTTTAGCGCACCCAAAGGCCCTGCGGTGTCAAGATAAAAATGCCAACGGCGGCGATGGCGAATTGGCTCGCGGTGCGTCAACAGTCAAAGAGAATAGACCGCCCCCAACCGCTGCGCTCATGCGTGCCCTGACGCGAGGCCGAATGGCGGCAGTGGACCGGGCGGGAGCGCGCTCCAGATTGAATAAATCAGCTTAGCGGCTGTTGCGTTCGGCCTTGACGATGCCCACGGTTGGACAGGCAGACTTCGCAGTTTCGCGACTGGCTATTGGCAGAGGCGGCCAATGATGTGCGACGCCTCAAGGGCGCTCGTTCCATGACAAGGCCGTCCTGCACGGCGATTGTATGCGCACCTTCCAGAAAGGGGATACTTAGTTGCCTTGGGCGGCTTGCTTTGCAGCAGTCGGTTGACGTCTCGCGGTCAGGCAGTGGCTCCCGCATGGCGGGGAAGTGCTTTTCGAGTCTGCCGCTGTAGACGCCAGATGGCGCAGCGCCGCTGAACCCCGCGACTGAGGTTACCCGTGGTATATTTCGAACCTCGTGTGTAAACATAGGAGGCGAAATATGCTGCGGGCGGATCGTCGCGTCGTTGTAAGCCATGTCGGCAGTCTGGCGCGACCGCCGGCCATGATTCCGTATCTGGAAAAAATCCGCGACAAAGAGCCGTATGATGAGGCAGCGTTCGAAAGATGCCTCACCGACTCGGTCGCCGAGGCGGTGCGGCTTCAAGCCGAAGCGGGCATCGACGTGGTGAGCGACGGCGAGTACGGCAAATCGGTCAACTGGGCCTTCTATGTCCACCGACGCCTCTCCGGTCTCACGTGGCGGCCATACACGGCGGAAGAGGCGAAGGACCCGACGATCGCCGTTATCGGCGGCCGCGATCGCGAGGCGTTCCCCGAGTTCTATGACGAATACGACGCTCGCGTCCTCGCCAATTCCCGCGGGGCTGGCCGTGCGATCGTCACTGGCGCAATAACTTATACCGGAACGGCCGAGCTGCAGCGCGACATCGCCAATCTCAAGGCAGGTCTTGCCAATATGAAGGGCGTGACCGGATTCCTGCCGGTGGTGGCGCCGGCGAGCGCACTGCCCAACGCCAAAAACGAGTACTACCGCGATGAGGATGCGTTCCTGTTCAGCCTCGCCGAGGCCCTCGGGACCGAGTATCGCGCCATCATCGATGCCGGCCTCGACCTGCAGGTAGACGACGCGTTCATCCCGTACCAGTACGAAAAGCTGGTGCCGCCGATGACGCTCGCGGACTACCGCAACTGGGCGAGTCTGCGCATCGATGCGCTCAACCATGCGCTTAGGGGGCTGCCAAAGGAACACACGCGCTACCACATCTGCTGGGGCAGCTGGAACGGACCGCACATGTTCGACGTGCCGATCAAGGACATTGTCGATCTCTTGTTGAGGGTCGATGTCGGTGCCTATAGTTTCGAGGCCGCGAATCCACGCCACGAACACGAATGGAAGGTGTGGAAGGACGTGACGCTACCCGCAGGTAAGATGCTGATGCCGGGGCTCATTGCGCATTCGACCAACGTCGTTGAGCATCCCGACCTCGTGGCGGAGCGGCTGCTGCGGTATGCCAACATCGTCGGCCGCGACAGCGTCATGGCCGGCACAGATTGCGGATTCTCGCAAAGCCCGCTCGCCGGCCGCGTTCATCGTTCCATCATGTGGGCGAAGCTGAAATGCCTGGCCGAGGGTGCCGCCATCGCCTCCAAGCTGCTATGGCAGTGATGGTCGGTTAGTCGCGATTGCGCATGTTGATGGTCGGATGGTCGAGACCCCCCGACGATTGGGCAAAAATTGTGCTCTTACGCGATGACAGGCACAGCTTATCGCCGGGTAGGCGAGGCCGGCTCAACAGGCAGAGCCTCTGCGATTTGCCACGGGTTCCCTGCCGCCCTCTTACCGCGTAGCATATGGTATCTCGTCAGAGAGCGATAACAACGTCGCCCTGGGGCTGGGAGCAGATCGCCTGACGTCGGATTACACGGCGTCGCCCGCGCCCGGCGTGGGATCCGACATATCCAGATATTTCATCACTTCCGGACCGCTTACGCGGTCACCACAGCTGCCTTCAGGCGTCGTGCCGTTTAGCCGTAAGTGAAGTCCGGCTTGCGTTGCCCAACTTCTATAATATAACCATCAGGATCGCGAATGTAGCAGCGCGTCTCGCCGTACTTGTCCTTTGGCTCTGTGATAAACTCGGCTCCGCGATTTCGCCATAACTCATAGCACGCTTGAATATCTGCAACGCGGATATTCATAAAGCTGCTGAATGAATTGGGGTCGGCGGGGACGCTGAGCGTTACCGATGGTTTGTCGGGTGTCGGGCCGCCGCCGACGTTGACGAGGAGCCACGTGTTCGCGATCTGGATGTACCCCGGCGCGCCGCGCCTGTCACCTCTGCTCAGAATGCGACCTCCGAAGACCTTTTCGTAAAATCGAGCCGACCGTTCGATGTCGGCGACGGTGAGAAAGTGTGCGACGGTAAACCCTTCCTGCGGCGGCATCTGATAGCTTTTCTGCTCCATTTGGACTTGGTTCATGGACGACTCCAGTTCGAATATAGAATCTCCCGCCGCGGGGGCTGGGCGGCTTCCGCCTGGTTTGGGCTACAGCAGGCGGGACGGCCGCGGTAGCGGTGTGAAAATTCAGGCTTTCCAAATTTGTTCCCGCTACTCCAAGCGATTTTCCGGGCGGGTCTCCGCGCCGCCCGTTCACTCGGGAACAGTGTCGAACATGACCATTATTCAATCTAGACACCTCGTGAGGGTCATTATCTAGACACACTGCTCGCCGGAGCGCGCATCACCAATCGCCCAGTTCATGCAAGCAAGCGTCTCGAAATTGGCCGCAACAGGACCGATACCACAAACTCGAGACCGGCGCCCGCCGTCCAATCGAAGCTTTCGGCAACGCCGAAGGGCTGGCCCACAATGTCTTGAGTGATGTCACCGATCGAGACGGCGCCCGGTCACAGAGGGCAGAAGCGGTCGAATGCATATCCAAACCGCAGGCGCGCGGTCCGCAACCAGGCGCGCAAGAAGGCGTAGAAAAAATGGCATCTATGCTACGCCAAGCGAAAGCGAGTTCCTCGCCGAAAATAAAAACGCCCCATGGTCTGTACGTTGTAGCCGATCGTGCCGCCGACGAGACCGCTCGACACCGTTGGGTTGCCTGCCGGGCCGTCCGGGTCCGACGACCAGGCTACGTGCCCCAGCTGCCGCCGCCGTTGATGCCAACATAGAATCTGGTCCAAGCATAAACCGGAGGAATGGTATTGGCAGATTTGACCGGATAACCGGGATAACCTGGCGCTGGGACGGGATAAGCCGCCGCTGGATCGAGGCAACCGGCATGCGCGGAACCGCATGCGGCAAGTGCCGCGAATAGGGTGCTAAGGCGTAGAAACTCTTTCACGTCGTTGTCCCCCTCTTACCCGCACCTCAGTCCGTGAGCCGTGCGCCACCTAACCGTCGTAAATTGAGCGGCGTTTTGCTTGACCCGTCAGTTATGGACGATGTTGGCCCACAACTCTGCCAACCAGTCGGGATGTTCGGGTACCGGCTGGGATTGCCCGGTCGCGACATCGAGCTTTTGCTCCGGCGCCGGAGGCTGGATGCGGTTCCACCAGCCGCCACCGAGCGCCTGGTAGAGCGCCGCGGTGTCGCTCACCCGGCTGGCCTGGGCCTGGACCATCTGGATGACGGCGCTCTCGTAGGTCACTTGGGCATTGAGCAGCAGGAGGATATTGGCGTTGCCGGTCTGCATTTGCTGTTGTGCAAGATCGAGGCTGATCTTGGAGGCCTTTTCGAAGTCACGAGCCGCCTTGAGGGCGTCGGCATCGTTTTGGATCGCTCGCAGCGAGTCGGCAACGTTCTGGAAGGCAGTAATCACAGTGCTGCGATAGTTCCATGCCGCCTCCTCGTAGGCCGCCACGGCGGCCCGCTCCAGATGCAGCAGATTAAAGCCATCGAACAGCGGTTGGGTTGCGCTGCCGGCCACGGTCCAAAAGATGCTCGGGCCGGTGAACAGGCTCCCGAGGTCGGTTGACGTGTAGCCGCGGCCGGCCGAGAGCGTAAGGCTGGGCAGCATGTTGGCGACCGCGACGCCGATACTGGCGCTCGCCGAATGTAGCTGCTCCTCGGCAGAGCGCACGTCAGGACGCTGGCGTATGAACTGCGCCGGCAGGCTGACCGGCAGGTCGGTCGGCATGCGCATCTCTGCCAGCCTGAAGGTCTCGCGCGGCTCCTGGCTGGGGAGGACGCCGGCTAACGCTGAAATCAGGTCGCGCTGTATCGCCAAGGCCTTGCGCAGCGGCGGCAGCGTCGCCTCCACTTGCGCCAGCGCGGCTTCCTGGGCGGCGACATCGCTGCGGTTGGCATAGCCTTGGTCAAACTGGTTGTGCAGGATGTCGAGCATCTTCGAGTTGGCGGTGATAATGTTTTCGGTGGCCTCTATCTGCGCGCGCAGCGAAGCTTCCTGAATGGCGGCGAGCACGACGTTTGATGTCAGTGTCAGATACGCTGCCTCGATCATAAAGCGCTGGGAATCGGCCGTCGCCTGCAGCGACTCAACGGTGCGCCGATTGAGCCCCCAGACGTCGATCGTATAGCTGACCAGCACTTGGGCAGTATAAAGATTGAACAGTGTGGCCCCGCTGGTGGGTGTCGGCGATATGACGGCCGAGGTCTCCTGGCGCGACGGGCTGAAGTTCGCCTGCACCAGCGGGAAATACTTACCCTGCTGGGCGTAGACATTCTCCTTTGCGGCCCGCAGCGCCGCGATGGCCGACTGCAAAGTCGGATTGGTGACGAGGGATTTATCGACGAGACTATTGAGTGGCCGGGAATGGAACACGCGCCACCAGTCCGCCGGAATGTCGCGGTCGTTCACGAAGTGCTGCGATTGGCCAAACTTGACGTCAGTCGAACTGGTACGGCTCGCCAGCGGCTCCTTGGTGTAGCGGCTCACGTCCGGAGCAGCCGGTTGCATAAAGTCTGGGCCGACCGCACAGCCAGCCAGCAGCGCCACGGTCATCATCATCGTGATGACCGACGGATTACAGGCACCGAACATTTGCTTCACGCGCCCCTATTACTCCCCTGCCCCGGTAACGGTGCTGAGGACCCACTTTTGCTCTGATACATGATTCAGCCGGCGCGGGGATATTGTGAACTATCACAGCTGCGCACCCGTATTTCTCGCACTGGAATTGGGGTGAACTTACAATCATCCTGCTGAAAGGCCCTTTGGCGCCCACCGCTTTTAGGTTTTAGGCAGGGGACCCGCATCGATGGCAACTCCTAAGATCACTTTGATCGTCACGGCAGCAGTGCTCAGCTTTGTGGCGGGCGCTTATTCGGTCGGACGCGTTGGCGACTGGCTGAAATCGTGGCCCGAAGCGACCGCTCCCGATGCGGCTGCCCAGGGGAAGGACCCAGCAGCTGTGAGAACCGCAGCGCTTTCATCTGGCGCCCAGAGCGTGCCCTCGTCTGACGCCCCCAGCATCGTGCTCACCGATAAGCAACTGACCTCGGTGAAGGTCGAGCCGGTTGGAGAACAGCTTTTTCCACTCGAGCGCGCCGCAGTCGGCAGCATCGACTTCAACGAAGAGCTCACCGTCCAGGTGTTCACGCCCTACCAGGGCAAAATCATGGATCTGTTTGCCAAGGTGGGGGACGAGGTGAAGCAGGGCGACACCCTGTTCACCATCGACAGTCCAGACTTGCTGGCGGCTGATTCGAACCTGATCGCCGCCGCCGGCTTGTTAGAATTGACCACGCGCGTTCTGGAGCGCCTCAAGAAGCTCTATGAGACACGCGCGGTTTCACAGCACGATTTGGAGCAGGCGGTTTCTGACCAGCAGACCGCGGAGGGAAACCTCCGCGCGGCGCGCGACGCAGTCCGGATCTTCGGCAAGACCGAGACCGAGGTCGACAAGATCGTGGCTGACCGTATGGCCGATCCGCGGCTCGTCGTGCCGAGCCCGATCGCGGGCCGAGTGACGGCCCGCAACGCGGCGCCCGGCCTCTTGGTCCAGCCCGGCAACCCGCCGGCGCCGTATTCGGTTGCCGATATCTCGACCATGTGGATGCTGGCGAACGTCGCCGAGAGCGATGTTCCGCTCATCCATGTAGGTCAGGAGGTCAAGGTCTCGGTTCTGGCCTACCCGGGCAAGGTGTTCGAGGGGCATATCACCACGATGGACTCGATGGTCGATCCCAATACCCACCGCATGCTGATCCGTTCGACGATCGAGGATCCCAATCACGAACTGCGCTCCAATATGTTCGCGACCTTCGCGATCCGCACCGGTGACCCTGTGCGCTCTCTTGCCGTTCCACTCGATGGTGTGGTCCGGGAAGGCGACGGCACGATGACCGTTTGGGTCACGAGCGATAGGCGCCGCTTCACCCAGCGGACCGTCAAGATCGGCCTGCAAACAGATGGCTATCGCCAAATCCTCGAAGGAGTGGGACGCGGCGACCTGGTGGCAACCGATGGCGCGGTGTTCCTGAGCAACATGCTCCTCATCGGACAAACCGGCGGCTGAGTTGCTGGTTTCGCCCTCGTCGATCAACGCCGAACGGCGCGAGTGAGCACTCCGAGACGTTCACCGCAAAACATAGGGAAAAGCGAGGCATACCGTGCTGAAAGGCATTCTCACATTTGGTTTGACCCGTCGTCCCAT
>JASHRR010000958.1 GCA_030037185.1 Xanthobacteraceae bacterium
CTCAGGGCCTGGCGTAGCAACAGCGCCCCGGCTGCTGAATCGGCAAGACAGCGGAAGGGAGCAAATCGCCTATGGCGGCTTTCGATGACCGACGCATCCCGCACGGGGAACACACGATTGCGCCGCCGAGCAAAGACACTGCCAGTTGGCAAGTCGGAACTGCGAGTGCGGCGCACCCACGTGAGCGCTGCTTCGCCGCATCGGGTGAAAGGTATGGCCGGGCAGTCCCCTCCGGTGCTTACTGGTTACAGCATAACCAAATTCTGATCGACGGAGACGCAAAAAGCGCGTCGCTTATATCGGACGGATTTCAGTTGGCGCGTCGGTGCTCGCAAGCGCGCGACACCGTCCCGTTCGCGCAGGCCCGTTGACCTCGTGCATGCCTTCTGCAACCGCGTCTCGCGCATGTTCACCGCGGTTCCAGAGACGTTTCGACGGTCAATCGCCGGGGGCGCGCGATCGCGACCCCGCATGTGTGATGTGTGTGAGGTTTTCCGACGCCGGCGGCGACGAACATTCCGGCACGCACGGCGGCCGCTCGCGGCACCGACGTGCGTCGTCGATCAATGCTGGTGGGCCAGCCTGCCGCGGCGCCATGCAAGGCCGCAGCGTGCAGCCGGTGAGGGGTGGCGGTCAGCGGATCGCCTGCCACCGCGACGCCTTACGCCGATGCTTGAACGCGCTATCCTGGTGCTCCACTAGCGCCACAACTTAAAACGGTTACGCTCATCGTCCTGCGAACGTGGTCCCGATTTCCCGCGGCAATTGGGGACGGGAGATCGGGACCTTGCTCTCATAATGGAGAGCGGTTGCACGGCGAGCCCCAGTTGTATTGTCTGCCACCGATGTTACGTCGATGGCCCGGAGTCGAGCGATCGCCTGAAAGTCACGCTGAATTTGTCTCAGCCCTGACATATATGTGGCTTTGGGCCCTGTACACGCTACTCCCAAATGGGATACGTTTTTAAACATTGCGAATGTTTTGCGGGTGGGGATCAATGTGGCAACCGAAATCCGACAAGGCGCTCGTGCATCCGGGCGCTGGAAGCGCTGCTTTAGACGCGACGACAATCGGCCCGTTTGTTGCCTCAATTGAGGCGATCCGCGAAACGGCAACGGCGCCTGCGCGATGCCGGCGGGTAATCGATGAGATTGCCGAGAGTTCGGAGACTTTACGGCGGTCGTTACTGCGCACACGCCCTAACGATCATGCGGCGGGCGATGACGCTGGTCGCTGAAGACCTCATCGACAAGGTATATGAGGCTGCCGTTGTTCCCGAGCTTTGGGACACGGTGCTTGACAATATCGCTTCTCGGGTCGGTTCGGTCGGAGGGCTGCTATTCGCGGCCAATTCGCAAGGTACGGCCTGGGTCGGATCCTCAATCATAGCGCCGCTTTATGCCGACTTCATCAAGGACGGGTTTGCGGCCAGGAACCCGCGCCCTCAGCGCGCGATCGACAGAAACCATGCCGGTTTCGTGGGGGATCATGATCTATTTACTCGGGAGGAAATGGATCGGGATCCCGCCTACGCATACATGCGCAGCAAAGGTGTGGGCTGGTGCGCCGGAACGATAGTCCAGGCGCCGAGTGGTGACCTGGTCGTTTTCAGCTGGGAGCGCTGGTTCAAGGACGGGCCCTTCAGTGCCGAGACAATCGCTTCGCTCGATCCATTGCGTCCGCATCTTGCTCGCGCGGCCCTGATATCCGGCAGACTGGGGTTGGTGAGAGCGCGCGCTGCTGCCGAGGCATTGGCTCTGATCGGCTTGCCAGCCGCAATTCTTTCCCGCTCCCATCGGCTGGTGGCCGCGAACGAGCTGCTGGAGAGGCTCATCCCGCAGGTGGTGCAGGACCGTCGATCACGGATCGGCCTGGTGGACCGCCGGGCAGATACGATGCTCGGGCAGGCATTGTTGCAGCTGCAGAGTCACGCCTGTGGGCAGGTGCATTCGATTCCAATCGCGGCCACGCCGGAGCGGCCGGCATCCATCGTTCACGTTGTTCCGGTGCGAGGTGCAGCAAACGAGATATTCACGGCTGCATCCTGCGTGCTGGTCATTACGGCCGTTGCGCATCCGGAGATCGTATCGACGCAAGTCATTCAAGGCTTGTTCGATCTCACGCCAGCGGAAGCCAAGGTCGCTCGCGGTATTGCCGCCGGAAGGACTGTCGATGACTTGGCAAACGAGGCCGGCCTTGCTGCCGGAACCGTTAGGTACCAATTGAAATCAGTGTTCAGCAAGACGGGGGTCTCGCGCCAGGCCGAACTCGTCGGCATCTTGGTCGGAAGCGCCTTGAAATCAGGGGGCAGCATTCGGGCGGATATGGCGTGAGCCGTTGGAGAGCTCAAAATCAGGTTGCATGAACTACCTCCACCCAAACGCAGGCGCTCTGGGTGGAGTTTCTTGGCCTCGCAGCCAATGGCCGGTCCCCGGCCAAATGGGTGGCACTCGCCCGGACGCGACGCTCTGTCTCCGGGGGCCTGCCGTTTTCGCTCTCCAACCAGCGTCTTGCGCTTTGCCGGAGGCACTATCCAAAAGGACAGCGCCCTGCCTGTGGGAGGTGCCGCCTTGGCTGTCAAACTGGGCGTCCCTGGCTGGAGCGCTGGGGCGCAGTTGCGGTAGAAAAGACGAGCGGGTTGAAGCAAATCGGCTTGGCGGAGCCAGAGGAAGCTGACAGCGGGCCGTTGAGACGGCTTTGTGCTTTGCACCCCAATAAAGCGCCGATTGGTCGAACGCCGCGATCGAGCGATCGCCGTTCCGCGGTCGCGATCAATGGTTTAAGGTCGACGTCCGCAACGATGCTGAAGGAGCAACGACATGGCTGAAGGCGTTCGAAAGAGATATTGGCAGCTTGCGCAGGTCTCCGTCGCGCTGGCGCTCGGTCTGACGGCGCAGGCCGGGTCGCTGTCCGCACAGGAGGTGAGGCACCTCAATCCGGTGATCGAAAAGCTCGCGGCCGGTAAGCCCTTCATCGGTTTTCAGACCGGTGACCTGTCGATGCAGAATGCCCGCACGCTGGCACGTGCCGATATCGACTACGTGTATGTCGAGATGGAGCACGGGCCGATGGACTTTGCCGGGCTGCATCAGTTCACGCTCGGCATGATCGACAAGGCGGCGATTCTCAAGAAGGGCAACCTCCAGCCGAACGTGGCGATCTTCGCCCGCTTTCCTCCCTACGGGCGCGAAGAGGCGCAGTGGTTCGTCAAGCAGGCACTCGACATCGGCTTGATGGGCGTTATCTTCAACGGCATCGACAATGCGGAGCAGGCGCTGCTGGCGGTGCGGAACATGCGTTACCCGCAACGCCGGAACGCCAAGTACCCGGATCCGCCGGGTCTGCGCGGCTACGCGCCGGGGCTTGCGGTCTGGTCGTGGGGCGTTTCCGCCGCCGAATATGAGCGGCGGGCGGACCTATGGCCGCTTAATCCCGACGGTGATCTGTTGGCCGTCATGATGATCGAGACCACCGAGGGCCTAAGGAACGCTGACGCAATCGCGGCGGTGCCGGGGGTCGGCGCGATTTTCGTCGGTGCCGGCGGAGACCTTCACCAGTATCTGGGGGTCGAGGCGAATGCGCCGGAAGTGGAGGACGCCTTCCAGACGATCCTGAAGGCCTGCCTTGCCCGAAATGTCGCCTGCGGCATCACAGCCCTGAGCGGGCCGGATATTGCGAGGCGGCTTGCCCAGGGGTGGAAGATGATCCGCACCACCAACCCAGCTTTAGCCCAATGGCGGGCATCTACGGGCGGCCGGTAACGTCCGGGGCTTGCCGGTCGCTGGGCGTGGCCGGACGGATCTGGCTGCGGTGGCCGGCCAGAACGGGCCAGCCAATGAAAGTCGAGGCGATCGTGGCCTTGGTGGAACGCACCGCCCCGCAAGGGGCTCTCGGTGTCGACGACGCCGGTCAGGCGACGCCATCGGACCGCCATGCAATGCACAAACTCCGGTTGTCCCGACAGGTGCTTCTCCAATCGAAGATCCGGGACGCACCGCGACGCGCTCGGACTTGATAAATGCTCCTGCAGTTGACCCGGATTCCAGGGACTAGACCTCTGATACCAATATCGCCCGTCACCGCGATGTTCGGGAATCGCGCCGGCCGGCAAGCTTTGCGGCCGTGCCGATGAACTCGGCGGTTTTCCGGGCGCATCGACGATCTCGCGTCATCTGCGGCATCACGCCTTGCAGGAGACGGACGGCCGGGCGGCGGGCCTGCGATCGCCGCGTCACAGATTGTTCCGCAGATATTCGATCACGAAGTCGTAGTCGTTGACGGAGCTGAAATTGATCTTGTCGTCGAGCGCTCCGTTCTTCAACGCGATTGTCCGCTTGGCCCCAAAACCGCAGGTGATGCGTTTGATCTTCGCTTTGACCGCGTCGGTTCCGGCGACCTGTTGCAAATGTCGCGCACCGCGGAAAGCGCGCTGTCGCAGGAGCCCGAGCGCTGTAGTGCAGCTGGCATTCGGCGCCGCGGCCCGGTCGATTTTCACCGAGGAGTCGGTGCCGCAGGCCTTGTTGATCTGCCGTATTCTTGGCGAGCACTGTTTCCTACAGCGCCTTGATCTGTCCAAGCTTCAACGATTGCCCAAGAACATGCAATAAATCGCCGATCTTGGCTTCAATGCGTGTCGACGATGGCCGGCCGCGATGGGGCTATCAGCGTCAATCTCGACGACCAGCGTGCGGCCATCGAGAGCGATGGATGTGTGCCCCGTTGCTCGGATGACGACGCGCTCCATGTTTGTCGCAACCGCCTCCCGAACCAAGGGCGTCGGCCGCTATACCCTTGAGCACGATACCGACGACAGCCACGGCATCTGCCATTGTCGCCCACGCCTGCGAATTGTCCGCCAGCGACGGTGCCTCCAAATTGATCACAAGCGCCGTACCGAAGCCCCGGCTAAGTTGCCGGCCGAGCGCGGTCGCCTTGTCGGCGGCCGTGATTTGGTCGCAGCCGGTATCCAATGGTTTAGCAACCGGCGCCGAAGAGGGTCAACGATCTCCCAATTGAACATCCGAAGGCGCGCACTAATTTAATTTACTCTGGCTCGCGGTCTGCGGCGATAAACCGGAAACGCGGCCGAGCAGTGTTGGCAGCGTTTCTGTTGAGATAGGAGCGCATTATGGCGGCTACCGTGCTGCTCCAAATCACGATCGATCATGAGATCATCATCGCCTGGGCGCAACGCAGGCGAGCGCTCCCGTCGACCTATGAGGGGGACGAGCGTCCGTGGCCGCTAAAGTTCACCCTCGGCTCGATCGCGGCCGGACTGGTAGAAATCCGCTGGGACAAGTTCTTCGAGGAGTTCGAGAGGGCCAATCTTGCTTTCGTCTATCGAGAGGCCGGTCCGAATGGCGAGCTCGACGATTTCCACGAATTTGTCAGTCGTGCTGCCGTGCCTGAGCTAACGGAGTCCGGTAAGTTGACGATAGTCGAGCGCCCGACATAGCCGTTGATTGGCGACGCTGCTGATTGGCGGAGCGACGTCGTCATCAGCTAGCGGTCCAAGGCTCCAGATTGTACGTCCGGCTGTATTGACTTGCCGCTTTGACCTGCCGTCGTGTTTGTAGCGATTTCTCGGGACCGCGGGCTGCGGATCGGACACTAGAGCATGCGCGACGGATGGCTAGGTTTGTGCTCGATCGTCTCGACAAACCGGTCAAGCTTCGCTTCGACGGATCGGAGGAGATCTTCGCGCTCTCGAAAGAGCCTGCCCCTCCTGGCGCGCTTTCACTGCGGGATGACAACGGCGGGTACGTGCTGGGTATCAACACGAGTTGCCGCATCACGCTGTTTGGGCCCGGAATTCCGCGACGGTGCGGCTCAGGCGTCCGGTGGGGCCGGAAATCTCGTCCAACTCGGCCGAGCTTCTCGCCGAAATGCCATAACATTCGGGCGACGCTGTTTGATGGGGGTGGTTCGATCTGCCGCGCCGAAGGGCCGGAGGAACTCAGGTCGCGTGGCGCCGAGTTCGTCTGCGGCGTTTGCGACGATGCGTGCCTCGGCAATTACCGGCCGACGCGGCGCATCGCAGGAATCGTCCGATCCGTCGATTTGCGTCGTGGTCGCGCGCCAATGCCCCGCTATCCGCAACGGCTTCGATGCAGAGCGGCCTCCTCGCATGCGATCCGACTTTCGAACCCCTTGTCTTTTAGACGCTGGGCGACGTCATCGCTCTAGCGGTTTCCCGCAGGCGCGAATTATGCTCAATCATGAAGGCGGATCGATCGCGACCTTTGCGGGAAAGCGCGACGTAGCGTTCGCTGCTTGGCGCTCGCTCACCCAAGAGGTCGCGGGTTTCCCCGACACTTCATTAAGGCGGGCCGCTATTCGGCGGCGCCGCCGCAAGGGCCTATCGGCTCGCCGTATAAGTAGGGCTCGCGCCAAATGGACAACCGATGCTAAGCGGACTTCATCGAAGCGCGTGTTGCAGCGCAGGCCGCCGACGGGGCAAGATATGGCGTCGGTCGGGACGAGCTGATCCCCGGCCGACCGGTGTGCAAATTCCCGCTGAATTGACGGGCGATTAGAGGAAACCCCAAGATGAAAATGTGCCTTCTTGTCAGAGCCAGCACGGTCACGCTGCTTGCGGTCGCGGCCGGCGCCCTTTGTACGCCCTCGTCATGGGCGCAGAGCGGCGGGCCTAAATACCAGCCGGACCTGCTGTGGCCGCAGCCGCTGCCGAACGAGTGGACGATCGGAGGATTGGGCGGAGTCTGCACGGACGCCCAGGACCACGTGTTCATCCTCAATCGGCAGGACGCGCCGCCGGCGGATTTGAACGCCGCGCGAATGGCTCCGCCGATCATCGAGTTCGATCCAGCCGGCAACGTCGTCAATGCGTGGGGCGATTCCAAATTGCTTGATCAACGCCTCCATAGCTGTCACGTCGACAAGGACAACAATATATGGATCGCGGCTGCGCCGTCCGGCATGGTGCAGAAATATACTCATGACGGCAGCAAGCTGTTGCTTCAGATCGGCAAGAAAGGGGTCGTAGATTCCGACGATGGCACCATCAAGGGCAAGCCGCTGAATTCCAATGCCGCGCAGTTCTTCATGCCCTCGAGCATCGACACCGATCCGCAAAATGGCGATGTCTATGTTTCTGATGGCGAAAGCACCGGCGTCAATCGCCGCGTCGCGGTGATGGACAGCAGCGGAAAATTCCTGCGCCAATGGCAACCGGAAGGCATGGACAGCGTGCATTGCCTGACGTTGGGCCATGACGGTCTGGTATATGTCTGCAACCGGCAGCATTCCCGCATTCAGGTCTATGACAAGATGGGCGTCCTCAAACGCACGATCGAGGTTCCGTGGCAGCCCGTCACCGCGCCGGCCGACGGCAAGCCCAAGGAAACCGGGGGCTCGGTGGTAGCGCTTGCATTCTCTCCGGACCCAAACCAGAAGTACATCTTCGACATCAACCAGAACAATGCGAAGGTCGAAATCATCGATCGGGACACCGGCAAGGTGGTGTCGTCCTTCGGACGGGTCGGGCAGCTTCCGGGCGAATTCAACCAGATTCACGGCATCGCTACGGATACCAAAGGCAATATCTATCTTGCCGAGAACCGCGGCCGTCGGGTGCTCAAGTTCCATCCCGTCGCGCAGTAAAAAATCATTAAGAACGCCCAAGGAGTCGCCCGTTGCTCGGCTCCTTGGTGCTCACCAGCGTCGATGTTGCTGCCAGGATCAAGCTTGACCCGGACCTGCTGAAGTTCTCCCCCGACGCGGTCCTTCAGGCGGATCGTGAAGCGATAGCGACGCACAACCACCGCCGGCCGCGTTCGAGAGGCAGCTGAGCCTTTTCTCAGAACACGGCATCAGCGGCCACTTACGCTTGTCGAGAACGAATACCAACTAACCCGGTAAGGGCAGTGTCGCCAGGCCCGTAACGGCGTGCGCGACAGATCAGCGAAGCTCTTACGGCTCGCCGGGCGTTTCGGCGGCGTCGCACGGATTCCCACGTGGATACTTTATGCGCACCAAGCGCGTTCACGGAGTCCAGACGGGCGACACGGAGCGGGCAGACCAAGGGTGCCCGCAAAGGTGTGCATGTCGGTCGATAGCGGTTTGCAAACAAGGGACAATTCACGGTCGGCAAGGTCACGGTAATTGGCAATACTGCCGCCTAATCCAACAAGGAGATGGGTATGGATACAACGGGACCGGCCTCCGGCCGGTGCGCTCTGAGCCCCCGGCCTAAAGACCCGGGGAGGTCGCGCAATTTGATCGACGAGCTAGTGGCTATCCACCCGTGCAACGCCATCTGTATCAACAGACGCGGGGACACCACGGCAATGAAAATGGTCTTGGCCGCGGAGCCATCTGGGAGGTCATAGAGCGACGTCGAGTCGCGGAAGGCCTTAATGGCAATGTTTTCGTTGTTCTTGCGCGTTCAACGCTGGCTGCACCGAATGATTCGGAGCGGCGAACTGCATGATTATCTGCAGCGCCGGCAAAGTCGTCGCGATTTGGAAATCGGCGAGCGCCTGCAACCTCATAGGGCCGGGCCCGGCGGCCGCCACTTTCAGGCCGCCACGTCCTCTGGTCCTTATACTTGCAAGTGGCCGAGCCAACTCGCGGGAAAAATCGCCTTCAGCGCCGACTCCTAGTACGTGTGAATCGCGACATTGTTGATGCGTTTACAGACCAAATGGTGGGCGTAACCGTTAGCGAGAAGACGAGCGCACGTTCGTCCGGGACGAAGCGAGGCGACGGCAAACACCGCCTGACCGGAAATTCCACCGTCCCACCGCAAACATGGGGTCGTCGCGGTCATCGGGCTGCGGGCGTGCCAGAGGGCCGCTGGAGAATTTTGCTGCTACAGTGCGACGTCAAAGAGCGCTGATCGTGAGTTAGCAAGCCACTTAAGGAAGCGCAGATCGTGGGATTTCTCGATCGACTCTGGAAAGCTATCAACGAGGTTCAGTTTGGCGACGCGGGTTCGGGCGAGTCGGAGGAGGTCCGCGAGCGTGCACGATCGATCGCCCCGGTGGTGTGGCTCCTCGGCAAGACCGGAGCGGGCAAGACCGCGATTGTTGCGACCCTGACCGGCGACCCGCGCGCGGAGGTTGGGGAAGGGTTTGAGCCTTGTACGCGAACGGCCGCATTCCACGACGTGCCGGCGGAAGCGCCGTTGCTTCGTTTTCTAGATACGCGAGGCCTTGGAGAGACCGACTACGATCCCGCGAATGACATTGCTTGGTGTGAGGGGCAGTCACATCTGTTGCTGATTGTGATGCAAGTGGCGGACCCGGCTCAACAGACGGTGCTGCGGGTCCTCCAACAGGCGCGCCGCCGCCACCCGGACTGGCCGGTTATAGTCGCGCAGACAGGCCTACACCGCCTTTACCCTACGGGCGTGGGACATCCAAAACAATACCCGTTTACAGGCGGATCACAGGACGAGACGCATCCCCTGGTGCCGCACGCACTGCGGCAGGCGCTTGCCCATCAGCGCCGATTGTTCGATGCTTTGCCGGGACGGCCGCCACGCTTTGTGCCGATCGATTTCACCGTAGCGGAGGATGGATTTCCGCCGGAAGATTTTGGTCTCGAAATGTTTTGGCGCGCCCTCGAAGAGGCTGGGCCCGAGGCATTCGATGCCCTGCACCGCGCGCGTGCCGAGGCGCACAGCGATCGTACGCGGGTAAAAACCCAACCGCTGATTTATGGGTTCGGCGCTGCTGCTGCGGGCGCAGGCGTAGTTCCAATTCCAATGGTCGGGGTGGGCGGTCTCGCGAGTATCCTTGCGATGATGCTGCGGGCCCTCGCAATCCGCTACGCCGTTGCCTGGACGCCGAGCACCTTCGCCCAATTCAGTGCGGCCATAGGCGGCGGTACGCTCGTTTGGTGGGCCCTCAGATATGGCTTTAGGGAGGTTGTGAAGCTCATCCCGATGATTGGCACCCTTGCGGCGGGAGCACTCAACGCGGCGGCGGCTTTCGGAGTGACTGTGGGCGTGGGCGAGGCCGCTTGCGTTTGGCTTGCCTACCGGCGCCGTGGCCAGACAGCGCCCAACAACGAGGTGCGCCGCGCTTTCGCGGACGGACTTGCGGCCGGACTCCGCTATGCGAAGAGCCACGCCACGCGACGCTCCGGAGCCCACGAATGAAATTTGGCAAGCTCCTCCGGCGCTATTGGCCCGAGATCCTGCTGTTCCTGGCAATCGCAATACCGTGGTTGTCTCTGCTGGCGCTCGGCACCGTGTGGCTCTGGCAAGGCGGGTATGTTTGGGTATGGGCGATGGCGGCCGCCGTGCTCGGCCTTCTGGTCTGGCCGCTATCGAGATTTGTCCGCCATCGCACAAACCAGGAGGTGCGGCTTGCATTAGGCGAGGCGGCCGAGCCTTCGCGAGGCTGGAATGTCGTTGAACAGGAGGCTTGGACCGAGGTACTTTCAATCGCGGACGCGACCGCACCATTTGCCTTTAACGAACTAGAGCCGCTTGCCGCCAGCGCTCGTAATGTGGTTGAGGTCGTCGCGCGCCGCTTCCACCCGGAGGCGCACACTGCATGGGCGCAATTTAACCTGCCCGAGTTCTTGCTGCTGAGCGAAAGGCTGTGCCGGGATATTCGGCGAGAGACGCTGCGCCATGTCCCTGGAGTGAGAGCAATTAGGCTCAGCCATCTGTTATGGGCGCACCAGCAAAATAAGCGCTATGGTCCCGTCGCACGGACCAGTTGGCGCATTGGCTTTGGTCTTTGGCGCACCCTGCGCGGCATGCTCAATCCGCTTCAGGCTGTCGGCCAGGAGACGAGCAGCATCTTCATCGAAAATGCCGCAAAGGTGCTCTCATATCGACTGCGAGCCTACGCAACGCGGCTGCTGGTGCTCGAGATTGGCCGCGCTGCCATCGACCTCTATGCCGGCCGACTCGCGCTCTCGCACGAGGAAATCGAGGCTGCGCGGGCACGTGAAATGGCTGGCAGCCTCGACCCGGCCCCGCCAGTGCGGATAGTCCTGATCGGACAGGTTAATGCGGGAAAATCGAGTCTTGTGAATGCATTGGCACAGGAAATTCGGTCAGCCGTCGGGCCTTTGCCAGTGACTTCGAATGCCGAGGAACACCTTCTCGAACTCGAGGGGCGTCCAACCGTGATGCTCGTTGACACGGCTGGGCTCGATGAGCGTGCAACGTCGGCATCGCCGTTGCGATCGCAGGCTGAGCGCGCCGACCTCATAATGTGGGTTGCCTCGGCGACGCAGCCGGCCCGCGGCCCGGATCGCAAACTGCTTGACGACCTTCGCGCTTGGTTCGGCGCGCAGCTCGCACGGCGTCCCCCACCCATTCTTTTGGCTCTGACACACATAGATGAGCTGCGTCCGGCAGCAGAGTGGGCGCCACCTTATGACGTCACTGAGCCCGCTGGACCAAAAGCCCGCGCGATCCGCGCCGCCGTCAATGCGGTCGCGGGCGCCCTTGATCTGCGGGTGGACGCGATTGTGCCGGTTGCCGTGCCG
>JASHRR010000959.1 GCA_030037185.1 Xanthobacteraceae bacterium
TTTCCGCGTCGTCTTCACCGTGCCGGCCCCGATCGCCGCCATCGCGCTCCAGAACAAGGCGATCGTTTACGACATCCTGCTCAAGACCGCAGCTGAGACGATCCGCGTCATCGGCGGTGATCCGCAACACCTCGGCGGCGAGACAGGCATGATTGCTGTCCTCCACACCTGGGGCCTTGCGAGCGGGCCGGGTCCACACCCGAGTGAGACGCTTACCGGCTCCAATGCGAGGGAGCCAGGCTCGGCTGCCGCGGTGGCCGCTGTGAGCGATCCCACGGGCGAGGGGCTCAAGACAAAAAGCCCGCCGGGCCTGGACTGGATCAAGTCGAGCGGATAGAGCGGCAGTCCGCTCAGACCTGCCAACCGCCTTGCGAGCGCGGATTTGCCAGCACCTGCGTTGCCGAATATCGCAACTTCTTCATGCACATGGCTCGTAGCCGGTATCACCGTGAGCAATTGTGAACTTAGCAATTGTGGAGGCCGATGACTGGGCGTGGAGCGTTCAGTGTTAGGCAGGCTGTCACCATCGCCGCCGCCCTGGAGAGGAAATCAGGCGCTTTCCACCGAAGCGTTCGGCGAAAGCGTGCGCATCCTCCGCTTTGCCAAAGCAGAACACGACGAAGTCGAGATCGTCACGGCGCAGGGAGTACGTCAGCGGTGCTCTCGATAGGGCGGCAGCACAAATCAGGATTTCGCTGTTCCCCCACACCTTGTTCGCAGACAGCGCCACGTGATGGGGCCATTTGCGCTTGAGATCACCGCGGGTGATTTCGTCCTTGTGCCGGGTCATGGCACGCCCCTCCTCCCAAAGCCTTAGATGGGTGATCAATGACGCGGGGTTGCAGGCGCGCGAGATCGAGCTCGCCACTCTTCTGGATGGCGCCTCAGCGTCCGTCGGGGATGCGCACCCCGATCGACGCATCGCGCACCTGCTGATAATGCACCATGGGGTCGTAGAGCGGAATGTTTATCCCGAGCTTCGGCAAGTTCAATTCACCGACCGCGCTCAGCACAGTGTACGACGCCACGACGCGGTCATGTTGGGCAGTCACCAGCGCGGTGCGCGCGTTGACGAGGGTTTGCTGCTGGATAAGGATGTCCAGGGTGGTGCGCTGGCCGACGCGGGCCTCCTCACGTACGCCGTCGAGCGCAATTTCGGCCGCTGCTACCCCGGCCTGCGTAGCGAGGATTTGCGCCTTCGCGGCCTCCAGTTGTCCCCATGCCGTCACCACTCCGGCCTGAACCTGGTCGCGCGCTGTCTCGAGGTCCATGCGCTTTTGTCCGACCGTCTCCTTTGCGGCGCGGATCGCCGAAAACGTATCCGATGCTCCGGTCGGGCCTGCATTGAAGATGGGGATCGTAACCTGCGCCTGTACAAAGGCGTTGAACTGTTGAAGCTGCGTGCTTATTGCTTGGCTTTCCCAGTTTTGCTGGACGCCGCCGATGAGATGGGCTTGCGGATAAAGCGAGCTCTCGGTGATCTTCACCTGCAGGACGGCAGCGTCGACCCCAAACATGGCGACGCCGACGCTGGGATGCCGCGCACGGGCAATTTCGATCGCCGTGATCAGGTTCCGCGGCGACAGACGATCGATCGGGGCCCCCGGCTGCAACGTGCCGGCTTCGATGCCGATGAATCGCCGGTAATTCGCGCGCGACATCACATATTGCGCCTCAGCCGCCAGGACGGTGGCGCGGCCCGCGGCCAGTTGGGCTTCCGTTTGCGCAATATCTGTGCGCGTCACCTCGCCGACATTGAAGCGATCACGGGTTTGACGCAATTGCTCCTGCAACACCTCGACGTTGCGACGCTGCAACTCGAGCAACGCGCCATCCCGCAACAGATCCATGTACGCAGTGGCAGCGTTCAGCAAAACGGTCTCCTCGGCGACCCGGAGGGCCTCGCGTGCTGCCGAGGTATTGGATTCAGCTTGCCGGACCCGATTCGCGGTCTGGAATCCGTTGAAAAGGGTCTGCGAGATAGTCAGGCCGGCGGTGCTCGGCGACGAGCCGTAGTCCGTGCGCGGATAGCAGGGAGGTGCAAGACAAGGGAGTTGAGGTAGGAAAATTACCTGCTTGCCCACGGTCACAGGAGATGCACTCGCTTCCTTGGTGACCTGACTGGTATATGCCTGACTGGTCGATAGCGTCGCCGACACTGTCGGCTTGTAGCCCGAAAGCGCCTGCGGCACCTGCTCGTCGGTCTCCCGCGCCACCGCCCGCTGCGAATTGAGCTGCGGATTATTCTGGTATGCGTTGATCAACGCTCCATTGAGCGTGTCCGCTCGTATCGTCAGCGCCATCGATAAGTAGATGGCCAACGCTACGCCGCCCGACGTCACCCTCCAAGCAACATCGCCGGCCATAATTGCACTCCCCCGCCACGCTACATAAGTGCGATACGCACCCCCCGGAGCAAAACGTATTCCGAGCGCCTCGGGGTAGGTCGGAGCCTACGCCGAGGCCGGATGCAACCGCGCGCAACCTAACGTTAACACAAATTAATAGTTAATCAAATGTTAATGGAAGCCCGACCGCCTGTAACAAGGCCAGGGGCTGCGATTGCCGCCGTGGGCACCGCGATAGATGCTACGGGGGAACGCCAGCCAGTAAGCGGCGGCGCGAAATGTCTTGAGTTTTCATGAGTGAACCCCTTTTTCGAAATAGCGGCGCCATAGCCGCCCCGGCGCCTTGCGATCGCCCACAGGGTGCAAGGTCGGAGAAAAATTTTATGACTGACGAGAGTCGCTTGCGCTCGCGCGCGCTCACCGACGCGCAGGTCGAGCAATTCATTCGGGACGGGTTCATCCGTATGGACCGCGCGTTTCCTCGAGAACTGGCCGAGCAAGGCTGCACCATCATGTGGCGGGACATTCCTTTTGACGCCCATGACCCGAAAAATGGACAAAACCGGTCATCCGGCTGCGCGGTTATGGAGGGGGATGCTTCAACGAGGCGGCGGACGCGTGTACTCCATGCTGCCTTCGATCAGCTCGGAAAGGGGTGCTGGGTACCGCGCGATGGACTTGGGAGCTTTCCCGTGCGCTCTCCGCATACGGAACGGTCCTGGCGATGCCGGCTGGCACGTCGTTCTCAGCCCGGCGACGATTGCGATCCAAACGAACAGCACAATTTTTCCGCTTGGCGCGTGAACGTGACCCCCTTCTACCCGGACCGGGTCGACGAGCGCGCGGTCACGCTTGGCTGATACTGTTTCTCTTCTCTGATGTCGGCCAGGACGATGCTCGAACGACGATCAGGGTAGGCTCACATATGGACATGGCGCGGTTCCTCGAACCAGGAGGCGAGTCGGGCCTGTCGCACATGAGTCTCGATGGAATGGGCGCTGATCAACCCATTGCCCTGGCAACAGGTGAGGCGGGGACCATCTATCTGTGCCACCCCTTCCTGGTTCATGCGGCGCAGATGCATCGCGGGTCCATACCGCGCTTCATGGCGCAGCCGCCATTAGGTTTGCGAGAGGCCTACAGGCTTCATCGCGAGGACGGTGCATACTCGCCAGTAGAGATATCGATCAGGCAGGCGCTAAGTGCCCACGAGCGCCCCGACCGCCGCATCCCATAAGGCCGAGCCGATGATCAAGGGGGAAACGATGACCAGAGTCGTATTGAGACTTTTGCTTCCTGTGGTTGGCGCGCTGGCGCTTGTCTCGGCGCTCATCGCTGCAGCCGCAGCTCAATTGAGCTACGTGCCCAATTTCCAATCGGGCCCAGGCGGGTGGACGCATCCCTTTGGCGGGGCATTCCCGCCGGTACAAGGCTCGGCCCTGCCCGTGCGCCAAGACCCTGGCCGCGTCTTCGTCGCGGCAGGGGTGAGCTTTCGATTTGGAGACGTCTCCAATCCCAATCTGAAGCAATGGGTCAAGGATGCGATGAAGAAGGACAACGACGAGATCGACGCGGGCAAGATCCAGTTCACGCCGAACTCCTCCTGCGTGCCGGCCGGGGTTCCCATGTTCATGCTGCTTCCTGGGCCTTTCTACCTCCTCCAGACGCCTGCCAAAGTTGTTATTTTGGAGGAGCAAACCCAGAAGGCGCGACATGTCTATCTGAATGTGCCTCACTCGGCGAACGTGAAGCCCTCGTGGTTTGGCGAATCGGTCGGCCGTTACCAGGGCGACACGCTGGTCATCGATACCATTGGGGTGAACAGCAGGACCATCGTCGATACTTTCCGCACGCCGCACACCGAGAAGCTCCATGTGGTGGAGCGCTGGCACTTGATCGACGGTGGCAACATGCTGGAAGTCAACATCACGGTTGACGATCCCGACACGTTCCACCGGCCTTGGCAAACCTACCAGCGCTATCAGCGCGGACGGCAGCCGCTCGACGAGTTTATCTGCGCGGAGAACAACACCAACCTCTTTGATTACCACATGCCGGTTGCCGACAAACCGGATTTCTGAGCGCTCCGCATTGCAGCTGATGGTCGGTAAAAAATTGCGCCAGTGACAAGGGAGGCACCACAATGAGCAGAAGCATCGCCCTTTCCGCCATTTCTATCATTCTACTGGGCTCGGCGGCCCAGTTGGCGCAGAGCCAGCAACGACCGCCTCCGGCGATGACCTTCTTCGTCGCCGCGAACCCGACGGGCACGGGCAATCTCAGCGGGCTCGCCGGCGCCGACCAGATCTGCCAGAACGCCGCCCCAGGCCCTTGGCGGGCAGAACGCTACTCGCATGTGGCACGCTTATCTTAGCCAGGAACAGAAAGGTGCCATGCCGCGCGTCAATGCCCGCGATCGCATCGGCAGT
>JASHRR010000960.1 GCA_030037185.1 Xanthobacteraceae bacterium
TACTTCGTCTGCGAAACGAGAGGTCGCGGGTTCGAATCCCGCCCGGCGTTCCGTGCGCCGGTAGCTCAGCGGATAGAGCACTTCCCGGCCCACAGGGTGACCTGCGGGCTGGGGTCTCAGCAATCGCCTGTTCCCGGATCGTGTCCCCGATGCCGGTGGTGAAGAGTGCTGTTACTTCGTGATCACAGGGTCGGAGGTTCGATCCCTTCCGGACACAAGTCCGTAGCTCAGTGGTAGAGCATGTGAACGCCCGCAAGGGCAGAACAGCCTCGCTTGTTCCCCGGCGCCCTTTGCTGTCAACTATCAACCCAAGAGGAGGCCACCATGGTCACGCTCAATAAGATCGTTCGGGCCTTCACCCATGAATGCGCGCGCGGCCGGCGCTTCGCGCCCGAGATGGAGTTGAGGCGCGCGCTGATGAACTGCCTCCTGTGGGAGGATCAGTTCTACGAGAACGGTGTCGCCATCGCCGACCGCATCAGGACGCTCGTGCCGCAGGTCGAGCCTGCCCGCGTCGCGGCGCTGGCCATCGAGGCGCGCGAGCAAATGAAGCTTCGGCATGCGCCGCTGCTGGTGGTGCGCGAGATGGCGCGCCACGAGAAGCATCGCGTGCTCGTGGCCGATACGTTGGCAAGCGTGATCCAGCGCCCCGACGAGCTGACGGAGCTGCTCGCCATCTACTGGGCGGACGCGCTCGGTCCGATGCAGCAGCGCAAGCGCCAGCCAGTCTCGGCGCAGGTCAAGAAGGGGCTGGCGCGCGCGCTCACCAAGTTCGACGCCTACCAGCTCGCGAAGTATGACCGCGACGGCGCGGTGCGGATCCGGGACGTGCTGTTCCTAACCCACGCCAAGCCGAACGATGCGGCCCAGGAAAAGGTCTGGAAGCAGCTCGTCGAAGGCGAGCTCAATCCGCCCGACACCTGGGAGGTCGCGCTGTCGGCCGGCAAGAACAAGAAGGCCACCTTCGAACGGCTGATCGGCGAGCGCAAGCTTGGATACCTCGCGCTCCTACGGAATCTCCGAAACATGGACAATGCGGGCGTGGATCAGTCTCTCGTCGAAGAGGCCATCCTCGACCGCCGGGGTGCCGGAAAGATCCTCCCCTTCCGGTATGTGGCCGCGGCTAGGGCCGCTCCCCGTTTCGAGGAGACGCTGGAGAAGGCCATGCTCGCCGATCTCGCCCAGGGGCCACAGCTCGCGGGCAAGACGATCATCGTCGTTGATGTCTCCGGAAGCATGTATGGCTCATACATGTCGCAGCGCAGCGACATGAACCGTGCTACAGCGGCATCAGCGCTTGCCGCTATCGCACGAGAAATGTGCGAGACGCCACGCATCTATGCCACGGCTGGCGATGACCGCACGCGAGTCCACGCAACAAAGCTCGTTCCTGCGCGACGAGGCATCGCCTTGATCGATGCCATCTACGGATTGTGCAAGCCTCTTGGCGGGGGAGGCATCTTCCTCAAGCAGGTGGTGGATTTCCTGCGCAAGGAGGAGGGTACCGCCGACCGCATCATCGTCGTGACTGATGAGCAGGACTGTGGCATCGGCAGCGAAGATTCTCCTGAGCGGGCGAAGCCGTTCGGTTCCAGGAACTACCTGATCAATGTCGCCTCCTATCAGAACGGCATTGGTAGTGGCGCTTGGACCCGGGTCCATGGCTTCTCCGAGGCGATATTTGACTGGATCGTCGCACAGGAGAGTGAAACTTGACTGCACACCGAGCCGGACGTCCTCAAGACGCCCGGCTTCATAACCAGAAATGGCGCAAGGGAATCGATGCGAACGCGCTTGGATCCGCTGTCGATCGATTCTGTGGTTTCGCTCGCGCAAGAAAGTCTCGGCTGCGTCGAGAAACCCCCGTTCTATGGAGTGCCGTTTTATCCGAGCATAGCAAACTCGGCGGGTTTGCGTGCAAACAGCCATGCACAGGTGATCCATCAGCGTCGATGGCCGATTCCGCGCCTCTATGCTAGCGGCGTCGTTGCCGCACAAACTGAGACGGGCGCCGGATATCGAGCCAGGCTGAACCTCGCATCCGCCATCACTTTTAGTTATTTAGCCATACGCTATATGGCACGTTAAGGCTCTGGTGCGAGGTGCGTGCGCTTGCTGCCTGATTTGACGCCGTTTACGTTCCAAATGACGCATGGCCTGCCGTTCTCGCGAGTAGCTTCGCTGCTCGCCAAACCGTCATGACGAGTATGGAGATCGCGCCTACATTGGAAGCCTGAAATTATCGGCGAGGCGATTATCGGCGTGATTTACTTGAATGCGCGTTACTGGAAGTAATCAGCTTCAGATACCGCTCCCGCCTGGGCGGCATGGTATTTCTTCATTGCATTCAGCACATGATAACGTCGGCGGCCGATCGTAAAGGGTTGGGATTCTCCGCACGAGCGCCCCAGCTCGGCCATGTCGTCCTCAGAGGCCTTCTCGGGCAGGTCGAAGTGGGCCCGCAACTCATCGGCGCTAACTCACTTGCGGCAGTGAAAGGCTACACCGCGACGCCCTCGACGGCGCGAACGACTTCCAGAACCTCGCCGCCGTAACGATGCCAGCGTCGACTGGCAAACGCTATCGCCGCCAACGAGGTTTGGTTCAACTCGGCTTGACCCACATGGGTTCTAGAGAATCGTTATGGCGCTTCACAATCGATCGAGGGCCGGCCCGTGCGCCCGCGCAATCGCGATTACGAGAAGGTGGTTGCGGCCAGATGACAACACGCGACGGGGCCGAGAGAACAAGGGTTATGTGAGCGCCCACGGGGTCAATCCGACGATGACAATCCTGGCGTTCACGCGTAGAAGACAAGCCACCGGCCTCCGCCGTATCGCAGCGGCGGGACCGCATTCCTCGAACACGGAGGATCGGATGCGCGCTGTTGGATATTTCGCTCCCGGCCCGATCGCGGCCCCGGACAGTCTTCGCGATATTGAGCTGCCGCGCCCGTCAGCCACCGGACGCGACCTGCTGGTCGAGGTGCGCGCCGTTTCGGTGAACCCGGTGGATTACAAGGTGCGCGCGTCCGCGCCGGCGCCTGAGGGAGCCGCGAAAGTGATCGGCTGGGATGCGGCCGGGATCGTCGTCGAGGCGGGGCCGCTGGCCACCTTGTTCAACATCGGCGACCAGGTGTTTTATGCCGGCAGCATTGCGCGCCCTGGCACCAATGCGCAGTTCCATCTGGTCGATGAGCGCATCGTCGGCCACAAGCCGCGCTCGGTCGGCTTCGCACAGGCCGCCGCGCTACCGCTGACCGCGATCACCGCCTGGGAGGCGCTGTTCGACCGCATCGACATTCGCAGGCCGGTACCGGGCGCAGCCCCTGCCGTGCTGCTCATCGGTGGTGCCGGCGGGGTCGGATCGATCGCAATCCAGCTGGCGCGCGCGCTCACGGACTTGACCGTGGTGGCAACGGCCTCCCGCCCCGAGACTATGGCCTGGGTCAAGGAACTCGGCGCCCATCACGTCATCGATCACCGCAAGCCCATCGCGCCGGAAGTTGCTGCATTGAGGATCGGGCCGCCGGGTTTCGTGTTCTCCATCACCCACACGGCGGACCACCTCAAGGACGTTGCCGAACTCATCGCGCCCCAGGGCCGGCTTGCGCTCATCAACAATGAACCGCTCGAGCTTGCGTTGTTCATGCGCAAGAGCGTGTCAATCCATTGGGAGTCGATGTTCACCCGCTCGCTCATGGAGACTGCCGACATGACCGAGCAGCACGCGCTGCTGGAGCAGGTCGCGGCTCTCGTCGACGCGGGGAAAGTCCGCGCCACGATTGCGGAGAACTTCGGCATCATCAATGCGGCAAACCTCAAGCGTGCGCACGCGTTCCTGGAAACCGGAAGGGCGCGCGGCAAGGTCGTGCTCGAAGGGTTCTAGGTAGATCGCCCCCTTCCAAGCTTGCGGCGGCGGCCCCCTCGGCCATCCCGCGCGAAAACCGTCGCGCTCAGCTCCCGGCTTGTCGGCGACCGAGTCGCGGAGCCGAGCAGGCTACGCGTCCAGCTGCAATCAACTTCAAGCTGGTGATCAACCTCAAGACCGCCAAGGCGCTCGGGCTCGCGCAGGCCGTCATGCTGCAAAGCAGCCTGACGGCCCTTCCGTTTTACCGCGGGGCCGCCCATCGCAGCGTTGGGCCTCCGGTCAAAGGATTCGGCATCACCAGCGGCTACCACATACATCAAGAAGCTGCTCAATCGGTATCACCAATTCCCCGGACGGAACGCGTGGATGTCTTGCGCCTTTCTGGCGCGGTTCGTTGACGAAAGTCGCCTCGATGCGATCCCAGCCGCGAAGGGCCTGGGCAGGTGCGCAAGCGGTGCTGCAGTTTGAAGCCGCGAGCGGGACCGGCTTTGCGTCTTCCTCACGTCACGTCAGAGCGGGTCGCTTGAAGAACGTCCATGCGGGTCAGATCCGGCCTTAAGATCGCCAATGGTCAGCCTCGTGACATCGGGTTCTGCGCCTCTCACCGGGTATGACCGGCCCTCGTTCTCATCTCCCCAACGACGCCGCCGGCGACGATGGCTGGCGTAACCTGTTGGCGGACGCGCACAACTGGCGGCGCTTGTCAGGTGATGCCCGCAACGGTATCGTGGATTCGTTCGCATATAGGACTTTTGTTCGATTATCGAACAACGACTTTGCAGCCGCGGGAGACGAAAGGGAGGACGCAATGGCGCAGGTGGCAGCGCGCAGCGAGACGCCGGAAGTCTTTGCAAGGGATCCGCAAACCATCGGCAAGGTCGCTGTAGAGAGGCCGCAGACCGGCAAGGAGTATCTCGCCTCGCTGCAGGATGGCCGCGAGGTGTTCATCTATGGCGAGCGCGTCGCCAACGTCACCCTTCATCCGGCCTTCCGCAACACCGCCCGCATGGTCGCGAGGCTTTACGATGCGCTGCATGATCCGCAGCGGCGCGACGAGCTTGTGCTGCCGACAGACACCGGCAATGGCGGCGTCACGCAGGCGTTCTTCAAGGCGCCGAAGACGGCAGCCGAACTGCTCGCCGGCCGCAACGCCATCGCCGAATGGGCCCGGATCACCTACGGCTGGATGGGACGCTCGCCCGACTATAAGGCCGCATTCCTTGCGACCTTGGGCGCGAACGCGGACTTCTACGAGCCCTATCAGGACAACGCGCGACGCTGGTACAAATTCAGCCAGGAGCGCGTGCCCTTCATCAACCACGCCATCATCCATCCGCCGGTCGACCGCGACCGCCCGCCCAATGAGGTTGGCGACGTCTGCTGCCATGTGGAGCGGGAAACCGATGCCGGGATCATTGTATCGGGAGCGAAGGTCGTGGCGACCGGATCGGTGCTGACGAACTACACGTTCGTCGCCCACCACGGTTTGATCCCGGTGCAGGACAAGAAATTTGCCGTGGTGTTCATGGTCCCCACCAACGCGCCGGGCGTCAAGTTCATCTGCCGCGCTTCCTACGAGATGGCCGCAACCGCAATGGGGAGCCCGTTCGACTACCCGCTGTCGAGCCGGCTCGACGAGAACGATGCTGTCTTCATTCTCGACAAGGTGCTGGTGCCCTGGGAGAACGTTTTCGTCTACGGCGACGTGGAGAAGGCCAACAACTTCTTCCCGCGGACCGGATTCTTGCCCCGGTTCGTCGTCCACGGCTGCACGCGACTGGCGGTCAAGCTCGACTTCATCTCCGGCCTGCTCTTGAAGGCGACCGAGGCGGCCGGCACCAAAGATTATCGCGGCGTCCAGGCGAACGTTGGCGAGGTCATCGCCTGGCGCAATCTGTTCTGGGGCTTGTCCGATGCCATGGTGCGCGATCCCAGACCCTGGATCGGCGACTACCTGCTGCCCAACATGGACCCCGGCAACGCCTATCAGATCATCGCGACGATGGCGTACACGCGCATCAAATACTTGATCGAGCAGACCGTTGCCTCAGGCCTCATCTATCTCAACTCGCACGCCAGCGACTTCAAAAACCCGGAGATACGGCCCTATCTCGACCAATATCTTCGCGGCTCCAACGGCTACCAGGCCGAGGAACGGGTCAAGCTTCTCAAGCTCCTGTGGGACTGCATGGCCAGCGAATTCGGCGGCCGGCACGAGCTTTACGAGATCAACTATGGCGGCTCGACCGAGGAAATCCGCCGCTACTGCCTGTTCGGTGCCCAGGCCTCGGGAAATGCTGACCGGTTCAAAGGATTTGCCGAGGAATGCATGGCCGAATATGGCCTCGACGGCTGGCGCGTCCCCGATCTCAGCGACCCCGGCGAACTCAGCTATCATGTGCTGCGCCACGGCACATCCGCTGGCTGAGCAAGGCGCACGCGGGGGGTTGAGCCGACTGTCGATATCACGCCGGCTGTCAGCGTCCGAAATGGCTCGGGCAGAACCCCCCGGCATATGAGTGCCGGGGCACGTCGCGCACCTATGGTCGTCCAACATCGCCCCGGCGTGCTTGAGTCAGCCGGCCTGTCTGTTGGTACCGCTTCCCCCGACTACACGGACTTCGCGGCGCTTATCGCCAGACGTTCCTGGCGATAAGGGTCAAGCTCCTGCCGTGGATTATCGTCGAGGATCATGACGGCGCGACTCTCAGCCGAATAA
>JASHRR010000961.1 GCA_030037185.1 Xanthobacteraceae bacterium
CACCAGGTAGCCGCCGACGGTCGCGTTGCCCAGGTCGGCCCGATTTGTTGCCTGAACGGCGCATCGGTCTTTGAATTTCTCCGCCACATTGCCTTCGTAGGATTTAGCTAGCCCTTCGGGATGGCGCTGATTTAGAATTCTATCGACGCAACGAAAATAGCCTAACGCGATGTACATCATCAGAGCGCATTGCAGAGTCACATCGCCGCCAAGCCCCGCGGGGCCGCATAGAAAGGGAGCAGGCCATGCATGGCATGCAGGCACTGACGCGTCACGTCCGGCGGTCACGGCCGCGGTTCTGGTAGCGGCAGGCGGAACCGTGACCATCCCAGGGGTCTATTATTTCACCATCGCGGCATTCGGCGCTACCGCCGCCTGCCGGGCAGCGAAGCCATAGCAATGGGCAAGGGACGGCTCGAAGCCTTCACCGACGGCGTCATCGCCATCATCATCACCATCATGGTGCTGGAGATGAAGGTGCCGCACGGCAACGATCTCGCCGCGGTGTTGGAAGGCGCGCCACTATTTTCGACCTACGTGCTGAGCTTCGTCAACGTGGGAATTTTCTGGAACAACCACCATCACATGTTGCACGCCACGGGTCAGATCGACGGCCGGGTGCTGTGGGCGAACCTGTTGCTGCTGTTCTGGCTCTCCCTTGTTCCATTCGTGATCCGCTGGATCGACGAGGCCGGTCTGATGGCACTGCCGGTCGCGGCCTATGGGGTCGTGCTCTTCATGGCGGGGGTCGCCTACTCGCTGCTCCAGCACGCGATCGTCGCACGCAACGGCCGCACATCCGCACTCGCCGCGGCGCTCGGCAGCGATCGCAAGGGCAAATTGTCCATCGCGCTCTACGGGGGATCTGTTCCGCTCGCGTTTTTTCAGCCGTGGATATCGATCGCGCTCTACGTCGCTGTCGCGTTGATGTGGTTCGTGCCGGATCGGCGGATTGAATCGACGGTGAAGTGATCTGCCCCTGACTAGCTGCAGGAAGGGTAGCGTGGGCAAGGGCGCGCTCTGTTGCGAGCCGTACTCACTGGTTGTCACTCCGACGGAGCGCAGCTCCGGGGCCAGCTCATCTCAAATGCTGCGGTCTGTAGTTGGCATCCCAGATGCGTCCAGGTCCGCCCTTCCGAACTACGTTCGCAACACGTCGGGTGTACCCCAAATAGGTGCTGACCTATCGCGTCGCCCATCTCGGCAGCCTTGGGCCAAGAACTGCCCTTGCTCCTCGCCCAGTTCGCACTGCAGTATGAAACAACGGACGCGTTTAGTGCAGGGGCGGATGGATACTCCTGACGACCTCACGCAAAGGGAACCGATGCACCCGCGATAATGATGGATGTTCGTCCCCGAGTGGCCGCCCTGCTTGGCCTCCCGGGCGGATTATAGGGCCATCCAGAGCTACTTACCCCGACGCGCGGACCAATCAATGCAGTGGCGAGTCGCCTTGTTACCAATCTCCGATTGGGGTCGCGCGATCTTTTCCTGCATCAATTGTGCCTTCCGGTGGTTCTATTGACCGGAATCTGCCTAGCACTCAGAAGGACTACAGCGGCTGTTTCGTACCGGAGTGTACGTCATTCATCCGTTGGATGAAGACGTGGGCCAACGACGAGAATCTGATGAGCTCGTATGTACGCTGATGACAGGCCGATCGCACGTCGATCGAAATTAACGAAGCATGCAGTGACACTCGTCTCCTACGTTAACCGCATATGCTGGGCGAGTTCCCGGGCTTGAGACAACTCCACTCTCGGTATGTTCAAAGAAATGTGTTGCTGCACTCCCTACGCCCCTCGGTTTCCACTCATCGTCCCGTGCCGGGGCGGCAAGCGATGACCATCTCCGGTCATGAGTTTGTCGTCTTGTATTGAGATTTGACGCGATGCCCCGAATGCCTTGGGCGAACAGCTGCCCCTTGATCCGGTTGATGAGCGCAGTCCGCTCGCGGACTAGAAGACTGCGCTCACGGCGCGAGCGCCGCAAGTCTCCTCATCGACACTTGGGATGCGCAGCGGGGACCAAACGTGCTGCTCGCCCTGGCACCAGGCGATCAGCGTTCGTAACAGCATCTTGACATCGATTCGATGGTCTTGACCCGCGCCCCGGCCGATTAACCTGGACGCTGCCTGGGTCGATCACAATGTACTCGATCCCACGCGCCCTCAGGAACCGCGCCAACCAGAACGCGTCATAGCCTACTTCATAACAGAGCGTGATGGCCGGCATTGAACCGCTCATCATGGCCCAGCTGTCCCGGGCCGCAGTGAGCTTCGCCATCAGCTTTTCTGTGTTGCCGCCTTCAATTGAATAAAGGCTCGGCTGTGCCATTCGAAAACTGGATCGCCAACAGCCAACTCTTCTTGCCTGACTCCAACGCGCAGTGAAGAGTGTGCCTAGAAACCCACAATGTCTGGTTCATTTGGTAGCCTCCTCCGATCACGAAGTCGGGACGAAGGAGAATAAGGGAACAATTCGGCGGGCGGGGGCCTTCGTCCGCCTCATAGCATCTTCACACGTTCAGACCAAATCGGAGGCTGCATCGTTGCCCGTCTATCGCTCCGGTCCTCCTGTATGAGCTGACGCTGTCCACCTTGCTTCGTCGACAACGCGCTCGGGTCGCCCAGTCGTTTTTCAGGGTCACCGCTGGCCGCCCTCGCCAATTCGCTCCCTAGCAAAGCGCTCGGTAAAAGCCTCCGCGTCCTCCGGCTCGGAGAAGCAAGACACCACGTACTCGCTGTACATTGCGGCGCAGGAAGTACGCGAGCCGCGTCGCCGCAGCGCAAAATAACGGTGCGCCGTGGCGCACGTTGCCTGCGGTGGCCGCCCTCAGCGCCGGAGGTATGCGGCGCCAGAAGAGTAGCAAACCCCTCCACAGGTGGTCGCCGATACGATAGCCTTAGCGTCACGCTGCCAAACCGGGAGGTGTCAGAAATCGCGTCGCTCACGCCATCGCCAGGCGAGCGACGGAACAACACAAATCGCGTAGGAGCAATCGCAGAGGGAGGAACGGATGGTGCGAAAGTCAATCATCATGCTGGTCGCCGTGATGCCATTCTGCACCTCGGCACTGTCGCAGCAGGCGCAACCCAACCCGGCAGGCAAAACCGCTTTCCGAGAGATCATTCCCAGCCATTACGCGTTCAGCTCCGGCTCATTCAACAGCGGGATCATTGTCACGGACGACGGTGTGGTTGTGCTCGATGCGCTTGATTCGGAAGCCGCCGGGCGAGCCGAACGCGAGGCAATTGCCGCCACGATCAAGAAGCCCGTTCGTTTCCTCGTCTCCTCGACGTTCCATGACAATTATACAAAGGGCAATGTTGCCTTCGCAGACGTGTGGAAGATCGGCCACGAAAACTATCGGACCGATCTCCTGGATCAGATGCAGCGGCAAAAAGTTTCCGTGGAAGAGCAGAAGGCGCGCATGCCGAACGAGACCTATCGCGATCGGCTTACGCTCTATCTCGGCGGCAAGGAGATCCAGGTTCTCTATGTGGGACGCGCCCACACGCGGGGCGATAGCATCATTTACGTCCCGCAGGAGCGCATCGTCTATCTGAGCGAGCTTTATTTCGCCGAGCAGTTTTTATGGATTAACGATGGTTACGGCCTCGACTGGCTGAAATCGCTTGATGCGGTCGAGGCGCTCGGTGCTGAAATCTTCGTGCCGGCGCATGGCCCCATTCCGCCCAACCCTCGGGAGACGAAGCAAGGGCTTGCCCGTTTTCGCCAGATGTTGGTCGATATCCGCGACGGCGTCCAAAAGGAAGTCGCCCGCGGCGCCACGGAGGAGCAGGCCGTAGCTGCGGTCAAATGGCCGCAATACGAAGGGTTGCAAGGGTACAATGCCCAACACGATGTAGCAGTGAGGCGGCTTTTTGAGCAATTGACCGGCGCATTAAAATAGCTGCGAGGCGCCGCGAGCCGCGGGTGCCTTGCGCATCGCCGGCGCGCCCGAGGCTCGTTGCTCCCGTTGCACGGCGATGCTAGCGGGATTGCCGAACCTGATCCAGACGGGACTTGGAAACGATGCCCATCACCAAGAGCCTGGCCCAAACCTTTTTTCTCGTCCCTCAGCCCCAGGTCGGAGTTCAGTCTCATAACTGTTCGTGGCCATCGCGTGACGAAGATCGTGAAGCTCTTGGCCTTGATCGGCTCGGCAGCAGCCGCGCTCGCCGCGTCGGCATCGGCCTCTTCGACGGCGCGACCCATTCTGCTGGCGAACGCTCAAGGCAGGCGGTCGTGCTGGAACCGGACGGCCTGGGTTCGCGGAGCGCCACCGAGAAGGCAGGCGCGGGACGCAATCCTCTACGCCTTCACCTGATCGAGCATGATGGCGAGGATCGGCGCGATCGGCCGTTTCTCAAACGCAAGGCGACTGCTGCGCGATACCGAGGCTGGCATCCTGGCTGATCGAGCACATCGCCCGGGTAAACGGCTGACCGCGGCCAGGGCGATTTGCCAACCGAGGATCGGTTGGGGGGCTCTTACGATTCGGAGAGCTTGATCTCCAAGTCGACGAAACACCGGCGCGGTGATCGTAGAAAAAGCTGGACGTCTCGGAAGCGCGGCGGCTGAAGGCGCTGGAGGATGAGAACGGGCGGCTGAAGCGGATGCTGGCCGAAGCCATGCTCGACAACGCCGCGCTGAAGGACGTGCTGGGAAAAAAGTGGTGACGCCCGCTGCCCGACGGGAGGCGGTGAGGTATCTGTACGGACCCTTCCAGATGAGTGAGCGGCGGGCGTGCCGGGTGATCGGGACCGACCGCGCCAGCGTGCGCTACGAGGCGTTGCGTAAGTTTTTAACATATGCCTGAGCGAGTTCACGCGCCCCAAATACTTTTTGGCAGCCGGTATATCGGATTGCCTTTGAGATGAAACTGTCTAAGACCACAAGGTATGGTAGTATGCCTTGTGCACCGCCCAAGCTGGCACTTAGGGCGAACAGTCGGCCCATCGGCGGTAAAGCCCGAGTGTGCCGGAATCCCATTTCACGTCGGCGATGCGCCACTCGTTGCCTGAGCAAGCAGCTCCAGAGCGACTTTTTCGGGCTTGCCGAAATTCAAGAGGGATCGGTCCCAACTGTCCGCCGCACCAAACTTCGGGGAATCGAGAAATGTGTGTTGAAGACCCTGATGGCAATCTCATTCGATTTATCCAGGAGGGATGAGCATTTCCGTTCTCGCAAATGCAGAAGTCCTTCGAAGGCGTTTTGTTGGCCCGTCCCTCCCGGCGGGGAAGCCATCCACGGGTAAGCTGCTGTCCCCTCCGACCGAGCGCCACGGGCAAATTCGCGGCGCGTCCTATGGTGCCCTTACTGTGATTCCCAGTCCCCCGTGAGCCCGGGCGGGGGCCGCCAACGTAATCCCACGGCCGAGGCGCCAACCGCTCGTGGCGGGGTGCGTCACTTAAACCTCTAGCGATTGGTGGCGAGCCTTGTCCCCCAACGGAAATGCACTAACTGTTTGATTGACACGCAACAACGTGCTCCCCTGATGTGTTAAGGCGCGCAAAAAATGGTTCAGTATCGAGACTGTACCTTCGGTTATGACCGACACCCGCGACGTCACGCAGGGCCGCACACCGCCTGTACGTGATCAAATTTTATTACGGGTCCAGGTGGCCTCCACATAGCGGTCACCCTCAACACCACAGAACATACTTACGACCATTAAAGGTTGACCGGCGCCCGAGCAGCTCTTCAGCGAGCGAATGGAGTGCTAATGAGCATGGATGAACTTGCCTATACTGAAATGGCGGGAATAACAAAGGATGTCTGCACCACGTCCGCTGGTCAAGCATGTCCCGATCTTATCAAAAAGCTGCCCGTGGCAATCTACCGTTGTGACAAGCAAGGTCGGATCGTCTGGTTCAATGCCCGCGCCGTTGCCCTGTGGGGCCGGACCCCTCGAACCGACGACGATGTGGAGAGATTTTGCGATGCTCACTGGCTTGGTAGACACGACATTAGCCCCGAAGAGAACCCGATGTTGGCCGTGCTGAAGACCGGAATCCCCATCCATGGCGTTGAAGGTCTGGTCGAGCGGCCTGACGGATCGCGCATTTGGACGATGGCTCACATCGAACCGATCAAAGACGAAAGCGGAAGTATCGTCGGGGCCATCAATTGTTTCCAGGAGACGACCGAATTTCATCTTGCGACCGAGACCCTTGAGGACCTATTCGAAAATGGAATCATGGCACTGCATCTTGTCGGCCCCGATGGCACCATCTTGCGGGCTAACGCCAAAGAGCTGCAGATACTCGGATACTCGCCGGATGAATATATCGGTCGGAACATTGCCGAGTTCCACGCCGACCAGACGACGATCGTTGACATGCTTGAGCGCCTGTCCCGCAACGAGCAGCTCGTCCAGTACCCGGCAGTTTTGCGCGCGAAAGATGGGTCAATGCGGCATGTCCTCGTCAGCTCCAGTGCTCGCTTCCGCGACGGAGAATTAGTCAACACCCGCTGCTTCACGGTCGATATTACCGAAAGGCTGCAGGCGGAAGATCGGATCCGCCGGCAAGAGGAGCAACGCTTGGCTGCCACATATCAGTACGCCCCTGTCGGAATCGCGGAAGTGGATGCCGATGGGAGGCTGCTGCGCGCCAATGCGCAAGCTTGCTGGCTGTTGGGCTATTCACCGGATGAGGCGGCGGGCCGCTCGATTTTTGAGGAAACCGTCGATGAAAGTGGCCAAGCCGATCGACAGCAATTTCAGCGGCAGGTCGCTGGCGAGTCCGATCGTTACACGGTCGAAAAGCGCATCCGTCGAAAAGACGGAAGCTATTTATGGGCGTCAATAACCTCATCGAGCATTCGCGACTCCGACGGGAGGTTCCTCTACGCGGTTCGAACTCAGGAGGACATTTGTGAGCGCAAGCGGCGCGAGGAAGAACGCGACGAGCGCGAAAAAAGGGAGCATCTGCTGATGCGTGAGGTTAATCATCGCGCCAAGAACATGCTTAGTCTCGTCCAGGCAATCGCCCGCCAGACGGCGGCTCGTGGGCCCGAAGACTTTATCGGCTCCTTCACTGAGCGCATTCAAGCGCTCGCGGCTAATCAGGACCTGCTGATCAGGAACGAGTGGCAGGGAGTTGATGTCAAGGATCTGGTCCACGCCCAGCTGGCGCATTTCGCCGATCTGATTGGTTCTCGTATCGCGATACACGGCCCTAGGCTGTGCCTGAAGCCAGCTTCTGCGCAAGCCATCGGGCTCGCGCTCCATGAACTTGCCACCAACGCCGGAAAATACGGGGCGCTCTCGATCGATCTGGGTCGGGTCGATGTCTCTTGGTGCATCGTGGACGACAATTTCACCGCATGCTGGACCGAGCGCGATGGCCCGCCCGTATCTGCGCCGAAACGGCGCGGGTTCGGCGCCATAGTCATGGAAGCCATGGCGGAGCGCAGTGTGGAAGGTACGGTCAAACTCGATTATGCGCCGTCGGGTGTCACCTGGTGCTTGACCTGCCCAGCAGACAACGCGCTAGAGCCCTCGCGAACTTGAGCAATGGCGCGAAGGTTTACTCGTCACATAGGGAACGCGCCCAAGCCGGAATCCATCCCAGATCGGCGCGAAAGATGAAAATCGGGCATCTGGCAACGACGTCACCGACCGTTAGCCCTGCAGCCGTTGCTTGCCTCTGATGTCAGCCTCATCTTTTCAATGTCGACCAGCTGATCGCTCCGGATCCCGGCAGGGACCTTTTAGCGGGCGAGCTTTGACGTCGCGTGCTTGCTTACACTCCCTGCTCCTAGCCCGGTGGCTTCACGCGCACGCCAAATCCACGCAACTCATCATCCCGAGCGAAACCGTCGCAGTCAGACCTGATTTCAACGCGTCAATCTGCCGTTTTGTCAGCTTCGCCATATCGTTAGCCGGATTCTGCTTCCCTGGGCTCTATCCTCAAACGTAGGAAAGCATCGGAAAAGCAAATGGAGGCAAATCGCCTCGCGTTCTCAGAAAACGATGCGCGAGGCGACAATTCAAACAAGCTGCGGCAACGAGTTGTCCTACCATACCTGCGATCGGAAACGTCAACAAGCTCCAGCTCCCTTTTGTGATGACCGGGCCGACCGGTGCGCCCCGTAGCGGCGTATCCGTGCGGTGATGGGCAAGAGCATTTGATTGGCGAAGAGAAGGCCCGACGTCACCCCACCACAGCACCCGGTGTTGGTGACGCGGTGGCCGAACTATGGCTGCCTGCTCGCGCTCTGGCGCGGTACGTATCACCAGACCCAAAGAGTAGTCGTGCAGCGAACGGGACCACGGTAATCGTCTAGTAAGTGATTCCTCTACACCTCCGAATTGGCCCTCTATATTCTCGTAAGTTGCAAATAAAAGCAGCGCATATCCAGCCATCCCCGCATCGGATCTTGCGGGAGTTTTTCTTCGAATGCATTCCAGACTTCCTGCATGATGCCAATCGCAGCTGAATTGCTGCGGCCGCATTTTCGTAGCTGAACTAGGAACATTCCTCCCCACACCGACTCAACACGCCTCCTGATAAGTGGAACCAGAACACTAGTCGGTTGGTGCCTTTCTTCTTCAACTTCGGTCCGGGCAAATTGAAGCGACTCGACCTTAAAAGCGGAGCTAACTTCGCTATCGCCGGCAAATGGCGCCAGGATTTCACCTTCCGACCTCAAACAGGCGGGTATGCAAAGTGCCTCCACCTCCCGCTGGCTAAGCCCACCTCGCGAGCGTACTGTATTCACGCTATCCCATACAAGATGGGAGAATTCCTTCCATGAATAACCTGATTCATCTCGCGACATAGTTGAAAGCATCATCTTGCCTCCCCTTTTTAGCTCGCGAGCGCGCAAAAATAAGAAACGTTCCCAATCCTGAGCCGCCTGAACCTGCCAGTTCTTCCGTTCTTCCGTTGCGCACTCATGCAGTAAGACGTGCGAATTCATTGGCCACGAACGGCTGAGGAAGTGAACCGCCACGTAGGAATAGGCCAAATCGAGTGTTTCGTCCCCGCAAACCTGATTGTAGAATGATGTCCCAGCACATAGGCAATGAACATCGCCGTTGAACTTCTCGGTTAGTCGTGCCCCCTCTTCCATCACCTGGTGCCACGGATTCGATGGTAAATCCGCTAGAATGCATTCGGCGCTTAGGACAGATCTTCCCAAGCTCGAAATTATTGTGAGCATTGGCTCATAAGAATTGCGACCGCCGGAACATCCGTAGTCAGCAATTCGGAGGAGTTTCAAGCTT
>JASHRR010000962.1 GCA_030037185.1 Xanthobacteraceae bacterium
GTTCGATGTATGGGATCACCGGCAACGACGGCTCAGGCGCACCTCCAATGTATCCGATCACCGGCAACGCCCGCTGCTGCGCCCGCGCCGTCAGCGGCCATGCGGCCGCACTAATCCCTGCAATGAACTCCCGCCGTTTCATTCGATCACCTCGTCGGCGCGGACGAGTAGAGCGGTCGGGAACGTGAGACCGAGCGCCTTGGCGGTCTTGAGGTTGATCGACAACTCGAACTTGACCGGCGCCTGGACCGGAAGATCGGCGGGCTTCGTGCCCTTGAGGATACGGTCGATGTAGCCTGCTGCGCGCTGCATCGTGTCACGGGTATCGACCGCATAGGCCATCAGGCCGCCGCTCGACGTGAACGACGGCGCTGAATATAGGGCGGGCAGGCGGTGGCGCGCCGCCAGCGCAATGATCACATCGCGACGCCCGACCGTGAAGCTATCCGGGATCGCGATCAGTCCGCCGCCCGGCTCACCCGTAAACATCCTCGCTGCGGTTTCGATATCAGCGTCGTCCTCCACTGGCATGTCGACAACCTGCACGGCAAGCGTCGGAGCAGCCGATTGTACGGAATGCAGAAACAATGCGGCAAACGGGGCCGTCTGTGGATTGTAGATGACGGCGACGCGCACAACTCTGGCATCGGCCTCTTTGAGCAGTTGCAACCACTTGCCACCGATCGAGGCCTCAAAATTGGTGAAGCCGGTGATGTGTCCGCCCGGTCGCGCAAGTGTCTGCGCGAACCCGGATTCGACCGGCTCGGCGACGTTCACGAATACGATCGGGATCAAACTGGTCTCGCGCTTGAGTGCAGCAGTGGTCGGCGTCGATCGCGCCAGCAGCACATCCGGCTTCAGGCCAACCAATTCCTTTGCGAACGCCTGAGCGCGCTCGATATCACCACCCGGCCAACGAAGCTCAATTTGGATGTTTCGACCTTCCACCCAGCCAAAGTCCGCCAAACCCTGCCGGAACGCAGCGACATCCGTACTGCCGCCGGGATCGTCGGCCACGACTGACATCAGCACACCCACGCGGCGCATCTCGCCCGGCTGCGCGCGCAACGTGAATGGCCAAGCCGCCACGCCGCCGAGACCCGCAATGAACTCCCGGCGTCTCATTCAATCACCTCGTCGGCGAGCGCGAGCAACGTCGGTGGAATAGCGATGCCGAGCGTTTTTGCAGTCTTTAGGTTGATAGCCATTTCAAACTTGGTCGGCAGCTCGACCGGTAAATCGGCCGGCTTGGCGCCTCGCAGGATGCGGTCAACGTGACCAGCCGCACGCCGAAACATGTCTACATTGCTCGGTCCGTATGAGATCAGGCCGCCGTCTCTGGCAAAAGGAGCAAAATCCATAATGGTCGGAATGCTGTAGCGCAGCGCGGATGAAATGACAGTTCCGCGATGTACCCCCATGAAGGAGTCGGAGTTGACGATGAGGCCGGCTTGCTTTCCGCCAAGTGAAGCAATTGCGGCTTCAATCTCAGCGTCGCTGCGGACACGCACTGTGAGCGGCTCTGTCTCTAGCGATCGAGACCCGGCCTCGAACGAACCCATGTAATAGCTTCCACCGCCGGGCGCTGTGTCGGGGTTGAACATGAGTGCCACACGTTTGATACCAGGTGTAATCTCTTTGAGGAGACCTAACCACTTGCCCCCCATATTTTCGACGATATTGATAAAGCCAGTAGTGTTGCCACTGGGACGCGACAGCCCAGCGACAAAACCTGCGCCGACAGGATCGGCGACCATCACGAATACAATCGGGATTGTGTTGGTCTCCTGGTGTAATGCGGCAGTCACGGGCGTTGTCCCGGCCAGTATGGCGTCGGGCTTTTGCTCAACAAGCTCTTTGGCGAGCGGCGCTATCCTGTCGAATTCGGCATTCGTCCACCGTTGCTCGATGTGAAGATTTCTCCCAACAGCCCAGCCTAATCGCGCGATTTCCTGGACGAATGAAGCAAGATCAGTGCGATATTCCGCATCGCGCTCCGACCATCCCATGAGGACGCCAATTTGGCGCACCCGCTCCCCTTGCTGCGCGCCCACCACGATTGGCGACGCGACCGCGCCGCCGAGCCCAGCAATGAACTCCCGCCGGTTCATTCGATCACCTCGTCGGCGAGGGCGAGCAGGTTCGGCGGAATGGTAAGGCCAAGCGCCTTTGCGGTTTTGAGATTGATGACTAACTCGAACTTGGTCGGCTGAAGGACTGGAAGATCGGTCGGCTTGTCGCCCTTTAAAATGCGGCCGACGTAATTGCCTGCTTGTTGGTACGCGCCCAAAAAGTCGGGACCGTAACTTGCGAGCGCGCCGGCAACCGCGGACTCACTGTTAGAAAACATGGTGGGCATTCCGTCACGGGCAGCGAGCAAGATGATCTGGTTGCGTACCTGCGCCTCAAATACAATGTTACCGCTCAGCAGGAGCGCGCGGGTCCTTTGCTCGACCAGCTTCGCAAATCCCTGCTGAAGGTCACTCGCATCGGCGATGTTGAACACCGTCACTTTGATCCCGAGCGTCCGCGCGGCCGAAGGCAAATCGCGGGTCTCAGCCTCGGCATATTGTCGACCGGCCGGGCCGACGAAAAAGCCAATCGGTCCCGTTCCAGGGACCAGCTTATGCAACAGTTCGAGGCGCTTTCCCATTATCTCCGTATTCAGCACGGCAACGCCGGTCACATTGCCTCCGGGCCGATTAGATCGATTTCT
>JASHRR010000963.1 GCA_030037185.1 Xanthobacteraceae bacterium
TGCTCATTCTGGTTCACTGCGCCTTCCCATTCTTGGATCCCATTTTAATAGAAGATCTTCCATCGGTGTGCAAAAATGTCCGCAACGGATCAAAGATCGGGGATAGGGGGAGCCTCGCGGCACCACCCCTCCCACATCACCGTAGATACTGCTCCGTATAGGGCGGTTCGAGAAGTTACGCTAACGCGCTTCGATAAAGGACGGAAGACCAAGCGATTTGAAATAGGCGTTGGAAGGCCCGACAGAGAGGGCTTATGTTCCAAGGGCCACAGCCGCTAGCGGCCGTGTTAAACGTGCCCCCAGCGCGGCACGACGGCGAGCGGTGCCGCCACAGCGCAGCGCGCAGTCGCAACCGGACCCAGCGAGTAAGGGCGACCAGCACCGCAGGCGTTTGGCAGAAGCCAAAAATAGCCGCGCCAGCCCCGCAGATAGGAGGCTAGTTCTTCCATCGTCTCGATGCTAACGCCCTTGGCCCTTCGCGTGATCTCTCGGATTCGCCGCTTGAACCGGTCCAGAGATTTCGGCGCGACAATGCGCTTGATGTCCGGACCGGCCGTGAAGCTGGACCTGAGGAGCTTCCGCTCCTGTAGTCGTGCCACCTCACTCTTTGCCTCGTTGACCTTGAGCTTGAGCTTTTGTGTGATGAAGCGCGTGATGCCATGCATCACCCGTTGACCCGCGCGTTCGCTGCGTTAAATGTTACAGTCGGCCGCATAGGAACGAAGCGGTGTCCGCGTTACTCCAGTTGACGGTCGAGTTCATGCACGAGGTTACCGAGCCGAAAGCGGCCCCCCTTGTGGGGTGCCTTCCACGCTTGGACTGGCCAGTGCGTTTTCCAGCACTCCGGCAGTCAGAAATCCCCGGATGAGTTTCAACAGCCGTTTGTCCTCTAACGACTTATTGCACGGCACGAACTCGTCAGCGTCGGGCCATAACCGCAGTCATGAAGTGCAGCAAGAAACATTCCTGTTCGATCACCTTGACAGCGCGGCCAAGCAGCGAGATCCTCGAGCTGAATGCCTTGGCCGCTGCGCGGCCGCTCTCTTGCGGCGGCAACTCGCAGTGAAATCAAAGCATCAAGATTCATTCAACCACGCTGTCATCTGCTCGAACGCGGTGGAAGCGGAGAATATCCCAAAATGGTTGATGCCCGGCAGCACGGCGACTCGCGCGCGCGGCGCGTTTGTCGCAAACATTAGACACAATGCCTCAGCATCGATCGCCTCGTCATCGGCCCCGACAAGAACCAGGGCGTCGCCGTTGAGCGCGCGCAGATCATCGGCATATTTGAAGCGTGGGTGATACGAGGCATTGAGTCGGTAGGAATAGGCGAGCGTCTCGGTCCCGTCCCAGTACTGCTCGGGCTTATTGAATTCGACGATCGGCAGTCCGTCGTAGCCATGGATGCCGAACATGTTGAGCGCGATCAGCCCGTAGAGGCGCTGCCGGTGCAGATTGGCCCAGCCGCCTGCGGTGCCGCCTTTAACCGCAGGCGAGGTCGGGATCACCGGGCTTAGCAACAGATAGCTCGACACGAGGTCGCCGTGGCTGCTGCCCGCGAAGCGGATCGCGAGGCCGCCGCCGCTGGAATGACCCCCCAGGGTTACAGGACCGCTGAGTTCGCGGCCGCGCAGGAAGCGGATGAGGTCGACGAGATCGTCCTCGAGTTGCCCGACATAATCGACGTCGCCGCGACGCCGCCCCGACAAGTAATGTCCACGCAGATTGGGCAGCACCACCTTGGCCGCCCCGTTGCTGCTGATCGCCGAAGCGAGAGCGTGATAGCCACCGCCGTGATAGGACGACCCATGCGCAAAAACGAGCAGTCGCTCGCCCGCGGAGTCGTAGAAGCGATGGGCGAGCTGCGAGCCGTCGCGCGCCGGATAGTGCTCAATCGCCGGGGGTTCGCCGGCCGCCCGGGTGTCGTGCCTCGCGAAGCCGAATACATCGCGCGGGGTCACGATTTTCGGCGGCGATGACGCGACCAGGACCAGCGCAACACCAAGCACCGTCAGGATCAGAACCGCAAAGCAGGCCACGCCCCCGACCAATCCCCACATCATCTTAGCTCCCACCGCGCCCTTGGTCTCGGACGGAGAATGAACCAGGCCCACGTCCGCTGCCAGGGTAGCGTTTGGGCAGCACGATCGCACTGCCGCCACGGCAGGCCTCACGGCTTACTCTCGCGCGCTGTTGGGCAATGAGACGATGGAGCTGCACCCCGTCCGACAGCTGGGTTTCACCGCGTGGTGCAGCGTGCGGGGATCCAAACACGGGGGGCTCGGGCCCTAACCCCAAACTAGGCGATTGGTGAGAAAAAGTTAATAAAATCAACGGCCACTCCCCGAATGTCTCCACTACGCCTGGCTCGGTCGCAACGCGCGCCGGCTGCCCCACCGGCGCTTGATGCGCGGCGGGGGCTGCGATTCAGGTCAAGTTTCAGGCGCTTCACCAGAAGCTTCTGGCGTTCAGTTCGGTGTAAGCGGCTCAGGATCAGCCACGGCCGTCGGTGGTGGGGAAGTGGACGTCGAGCATTTTGGATGGCGGCGAGCTTGTCGAGCACGGCCTTCGGCGTGAGGCCGGGGGCCAGCGGCTTGAGCCTGGCGCGCAGCGTGACGTGCGGGCACGAGGCAAGGAAAGCGACGAAGATGTGCGCTTCGATGCGGTGCTCAAGCTGGTGCTAGCCGATGTCTCCCTTAGGGAAACATGCGGGTAGACCGGGCGGAGCTGCAGATCGTCCTTGAGGTTCTTGAACGCGGCCTCGATCTCGACGAGCTGGATGTAGAACTTCCACATAGCTTGGCCGGATCCTCCTCCCACAGATTGGTGGGCAGCAGATAGCGCCCATCGCGGCGGCGTGCCTTTCGCAGCTTGTCGCGGTTGAGCGCGAAGGTGAAGGTGGCATCCTGCTCGGCCACCGCGACATCGATCAGACGTCATGGCGCTCTGGCTTTGGAGCGCGCGGCGCCACACCACGAAGTCACCGTCATCGCTGCGCAGGGAGTGAGCCGCGCCGTCAATCAACCACTCTCAGGCATTGTCACCAATGCCAGCACGTGCTTGCGGATGCTAGCTGCCGCACGGTTGGCGTCCCGGAAAAAGCCGAAAGCGATCTGACCGTAAGGGCAACGGCTCAAGACGCTCAGCGAACCAGAGTCGATCACTTCATGGATTTTGGAGCTTGAAGCTCCAGTCCGCCTTCAAACGGTAATTCGATTGTGCCGGCCATTGCAACGCACTGCTCTCCTTGCACGGCAACAATGCGCCCGTTGGTTTGTCGGCAATTGCCCAATCCGAGTTGATAGCCGCTTTTGCAGGGCTCACCCGTATACGGATAAAAGTCGGCGCTGCGGTTCACACAGTATGCTTGAGGGTCAGACGGAGCTTGGACGTCTGTTTGCCCGGCGTTCGCCAGAATCGGCATCAAACACATCGTAAGACAGGCAATTAAGCGCATCGCGGCCTCCCGCAGGTAGTGGATATTCCGTCATTATAACTCCTGACGACAACAGATTCGATGTCACCTGCCCGCTGACGCTGCGGTCGCCGCGCCGCTCATGCCTCAACTGTTGACACGGCGCGCATCATGAGCGGCAGCAATTCGGCATGTCGCCGCTCCGCCACCGACGGACTGGCTGCATTCGGCCTGTCGGCTCGATGGGCGAACCGGGACAGTTTCGGGACACTGTTCAGCGCCTTGACGGCCAGCATATTGAATATTGAAATAACGGCGCATTCTTATGATGAGCGCGTGTGAGTTAAGCCTCGTTAGGGCTCTCGCGGTCTATAGTAGTTAGTAGTCGACATAAGTGCTTATCACTTTGATAAACAGTCTATAGCAGTCTCGTCCAATCGCCCGGACACCTTTGGGACACATCAAGGAACTAAGCCGACCTTCCCGCTTATTTATCAAGCCTTCCACCGAAGCTGCCCGCCTGCTCCGTGCAACAACGGTGCAACAAAATCCGACCGGACGACGCGTGAATGCTGCGCTTTCTACGGGTGACCGTCTATGGCTCGATTTTCTCAGAGCCTATCATGGTCGCGTCCCAGCCGGAACGCTTCGCAAGTAGCGAGCGATGGGCAGCCGTTGCCACCATTATCGACAGCAGCCGCACCTCGTGCGTCGCATGAACGACACCGGCACGGCGCAGCAGGCGCATGGCTGCGGCGGTATTGCCCAAAGCCAGGAGGTGCATCGCCGCCCCGACGAGTTCGCGTCCCCGACGTTCCACATCCTGCACCTGTTTCAGCTCAGCGCGGCAGCGGCGGCAGGTGTCGGCGCCGTTGAGCACGGCGCGGCAGATCGGACAGTGCATCATGACATCAGGTTTCGAGATAAAACAGCAGATCGCCGAGCTGCCTGCTCGCCTCCTCCAGGCCGGTGGCATCGCCGCGCTCCTTGCAATCTTCGATGATCGCCACGATGTCGATGAGTTCGGCGCGGTCTTCATCGCCCGCCTCGCCGAGCTTGGCCTGTGCCTTGGCGATCAGGGCGGCAAGGCCGTCCGCCGGCGTTCCGGTCGTGCCGTCTGACGGGGGCGGCACCGCGTCTTCGTACTCGAACAGGTCGGTGATCCGCCGCCGCGCATCGTCCAGCTTGTTCTTGTCATAGCGTGACATCGCCTTGTCGATGGTGATCCGGCGTTCGAGCCCGGTTTCTTTCTCGGTGGCCGAAACATGCAGGATGCCGTCGCGGTCAAGTGCCAGATCGATGATGATCGGGTTTCCGGCCGGGGCTGCGCTCAGCCCCTCGACGCAGAATTCGCCGAGCTGGATATTCTCCAGCGCGTCGGCGTTCTCGCCCTGGAAGACCCGCACCTGCACGGTTTTCTGGTCGTCCACGA
>JASHRR010000964.1 GCA_030037185.1 Xanthobacteraceae bacterium
AGACCGAAGAAGATGACGCGTAAAGCAGGTGGCGGGTGCCGGCGTGCCGGCAGCCCTCCAGCACGTTCAAAAACCCGCAGATGTTGGAATCGATATAGTCGTGTGGCGCCGACAGCGAGTGACGCACCCCCGCCTGGGCCGCGAGATGGATCACCTGGGCAAAACCGTAGTTGGCGAACAATGCGGCCATGCCGTCGCGGTCGGCAAGGTCGAGCTTGTAAAATTGAAATTGGTCGTAGCGCGCGAGTTCGACCAGGCGCGCCTCCTTGAGTTTAGGATCGTAATAGGCGTTAAGGTTATCGGTTCCAACGACGGCACGGCCATCCTCCAGCAGGCGTCGGGCAACGTGAAATCCAATGAAGCCGGCGGCCCCGGTGACGAGAATCGGCGGCGCCGGCATGGGCGAAAATCCTTCTTGCACAACATCGTGAGAACGCGCTGTAGGACGTTCCCGCGCCCAACGTCAAGCCTGTTGCACGGCCTTTGACGCCGGGAGCGGCCGGGCCGACGCAGCGATTATGGCAGGCAGATCCGCAACCAATCCCTGCCTGAAGGAAGTTTGCGCCGCCCGCGGCAGCGGGGCTTCACCGGCGACCTGGTCCTCCCCGAGGTAACGAAAGGCGCTCGCGCCGGCATTGATGTCGGGCGAGTTGCTGTTGCGGCCGCAGCTGTTGCGGCCGCAGACGGCTACCGCGATGCGGCAAGCTCTGAACCCCCGGCATCGATGGCTACGTCGCCTGCAAGTGACTTTGGTGGAGAGGATCGGCTCTTTGAAATTTTAGTTGGCCGTTTCGGCAGCTAGGCCGCCTGGTAAAACCACGGCCGTTAACGGTGAACAGGTCAGTTCCCTGCTTATCGGATTTAGGCCTGGAATGGTCCGCCGCGTGCTTGTAGGAGAGCGGGGGCGGCGGGGGCTCCGCCGTTGCCTTGAGCCGGGAAGCAAGAGGGTTGCCTCAGGGCTCACAAGCGGTGTGCGGAAGCAGACGGTAGTTCAACGCCTTTTGGCCCTGGACGGTCCGCGATGTGGCATGAAATCGAGCTGATCGTCATCGCAGCGGGGTGCAGCGCCGTTCTGATCCTAATGTTGCTGCCGATGTTCCGGCGTTACGCTCTGGCGCGCCCGAATGCGCGCTCCTCGCATCGCATTCCGACCCCTCAGGGTGGCGGTGTCGCCGTCATCCTGGCGGTTGCGATTGCGCTTGGCGCTGACGGCGCGCTGATTGGGCCGGAGCGGATGGCGCTCGCTGATACGCTGCCGCTGGGCGCGGCTGTCGCGATATTGGCTGTGGTCGGCGCGATCGACGACATCCTGCCCGTTGCGCCGGCGTGGCGTCTCGCGGTTCAGGCCGTGGCTGTGAGCCTGACGGTCCTGACAATGCCCGATCAGCTGCGCGCAGTGACGGGCGTGCCGATTGCGATCGAACGTGCCGCCGAGATTGTGGCGGGGCTGTGGTTCGTCAATCTCGTCAACTTCATGGACGGCATTGACTGGATGACCGTCGCCGAAACCGTACCGTGCACCATAACCATATTCATTTTCGCATTGGTGGGCACCGTACCGCCCTTGGCCGGGTCGGTGGCGCTGGCGTTGTGCGGGGCGATCCTGGGCTTTGCACCCTTCAACAGACCCGTGGCGAAGCTCTTCCTTGGCGACGTTGGCAGCCTGCCGATCGGATTGCTTCTGCTTTGGCTGCTGCTGCAACTCGCCGGCAGCGGCCATCTGGCCGCCGCGCTATTGCTGCCGCTTTATTACGTCGCCGACGCCTCCATCACCTTGCTGGGGAGGTTCGCGCGCGGCGAACGCATTACCGAGGCCCACCGCTCCCATTTCTATCAGCTTGCCGTGATCAGAGGACGTTCCGTCCTGATGGTCGTCCAATCGGTATTCGCCGTGAACCTGGCGCTTGCTGTGCTTGCGGTCCTTTCGGTGTGCATTTCATCCGTGTTGTTCGACCTCGTTGCCCTGGCGAGCGGGGGCGGACTGGTAACGATGCTGCTGACCAAGATGTCGCGGGGCAAGACGTAAAGTCCGGTTCGCAGGAAGGGGGCAGAGCGGAGGTTAGACGGCTTCTTTGCGGAACCCCGGCACTGCGTCCTGCAGCGCCCGGTAGATCGCATCGCGGTCATTGCGCCGCACCGCCTGTTCGAGCGTCGCAAGCCAGGCCCGCAAGGTATCGAGCGCAGGGCTGACCGGCCGTGCCGCGACGATTCCGGCGATGCCGATATCGGCCGTGGGCTCATCGGCCGCGAACAGGATCTCATTCAGCCGCTCGCCCGGGCGGATGCCGGTGAAGACGATTTCCACTTCCTTGCCGGGCTCAAGCCCCGATAAACGGATCATGCGCTCGGCAAGGTCGACGATCCTGACCGGCTGCCCCATGTTTAGAACGTAGACCGAAACGTCTGAACGCGGCGGCGCAAGGGCGTGGGAAGCCGCCGTCACCACGAGGTCGCAAGCCTCGCGTATGGTCATGAAATAGCGCACCATGTCCGGATGCGTCACGGTGACCGGACCGCCGGCCTCGATCTGCGCCTTGAACTTTGGCACCACCGAGCCATTGGAGGCGAGCACATTGCCGAATCGCACGGCGATCAGACGCATGGGGGGCCGGCCGGCCGCGTGAGCGCCAAAATCCGCGTCGAGCGCCTGGCAATACATTTCGGCGAACCGTTTGGTGGCGCCCAGCATCGAGATCGGCTCGATGGCCTTGTCGGTGGAGATCATCACCATGGCGGCTGCGCCGCTGGCGACGGCGGCATCCGCCACGTTGATGGAGCCGAATACGTTGGTCTTGACGCCCTCCTCCCAGTCGCGTTCGAGCAGCGGCACATGCTTGAGCGCGGCGGCATGAAACACGATGTCCGGCTTGAACGCGGTGATGAGGCGGATGACCCGCTCGCGGTCGCGAATGTCGGCGATGCGGCCGTCGACCTTGGCTTTCGCGTCCTTCAGGCGCAGTGTTTCCAGCACTGCGTGGAGCGCCGGCTCCGAATTCTCGACGATCATCAGCCGGTCGATGCCGTAAGTTACCAGCCGGTCGCAGATCTCAGCGCCGATCGAGCCGCCGCCGCCGGTCACCACCGCGGCCTGGTTGCGCACGAATCCTTCGAGACGGCGATAGTCGATCTTGGCGCTCGGTCGCAGCAGCAGGTCTTCGACCTGGATCGGCGCCAGCCGCAATGCCTCGCCACCTTCCTCAAGCCCCGGCATGCGGCTCGGCGTCAGGCCGATGCGCCGCGCACGCGTGAGGATGGATTCCGGTTTCATCTCCGGCGCGAGCGCCGATGCCGTCATCACCAGACGGGTCACCGCCGTGCGGCGATTGGCGAGTTCCTGCACCACCCGCTCCAGATCGCCGAAGTCGCCCAGGACCGGAATACCGCGGATCGATTGACCGCGATCCGCCCGCGACGGCGACAGTATTCCGACGACCTGAACCTTCTTCACCGCACCGCTTTCGATGCCGCGCAGCACCACTTCAGCATCGGCCGCCGGGCCCAGTACAAGCGTCGAGGCAAAGCCGTCCTCGCGGGCGTGCTGAAGGGTGCGAGTATAGCGGAAGTAGCGGTAAACGACCCGCAACCCGACAAGAAAGAAAATCTGAAGGAACCAGTAGAGTATGATCGTCAGCTTGCCGAAGAAAAAGGTGCCGTAGACGTTTGGCGCCACCAGAACGTAGTCGAGGGCCAGCAAAGTCAGAGCCAGGACGGTCGCAACCTTGACGATGCCCACAACATCGGGAAGCGACGTAAAGCGCCATTTGTTCTTGAACAGCCCGAAGATCGAATAAATCGCCGTCGCGTAGACAACGACGCCGGGCAGCAGCAGCAGCAGCAGGTTCCAGCGCTCCGCCAGGCCCGCTGCTTCGAAACGGATATAGAACGCAGCCACCACCGCCGCCACCGTCGCCGCGAGGTCGTGGATCAGGATCAGCATCATGCGTGACGTGAAGTTCGAAAACATCAGTGTCGCGAAGGCCCCTTTGATGCTCGACTGTTTTGCTTGCTCCGCTTTGGCCACGTGAGGCCATTTCTCCGCACCGCATCAACGCAATCTTGCAGGTATCCTTAATCTTAATCCCCACCAATGATCCATAGCGGTATTCCCCGGGCGGCGCTATCTCCGGTCGTCCCGGCATCCACAGACTCCCCTCCCTTCCGTCCCCGGGGAGCAGCGGCGGGGAGGCAAGACCACCTAGAGGGACGCAAGGGCAGCATCAACGGCGCGCAGCACCTGCGCAGGCTGCAACTCGTCGAGACACTTGCTGAAACTCGCGACGTGCCGTTCGCACCCCTCATTGTGGCAAGGCAGGCACCGCAACGGATGCTGCACCAGCCAGACATTTTTGCGGCGCTGGATTGTTGCGGCCGCTTCCCACATCGGATCGAGCCCCCCTGCCGGCACCGGCCCCCAGAGCCGCGGATCGGTCGGCCCGAACAGCGCGACGGTCGGGCATCCGGTCGCCGCGGCGAGGTGAGTGACCGAGGTATCCGGACCAACAAAGATCCGCGCGTGAGTCAGCAACCCGGTAAGCTGCGGCCAGGACAGTTCGCCGTCGCGGCGCGTCACCTCGCTGAGATCTCCCCAGAGGAGGTCAAGATAGGCGCGCTCTGCCGCCGCCGCTGCACCCGTCGCGATAATTTTGAGCCCGCATGCGCGAAGATATGCCGCTAGTTGACGCCATCCCTCCGCCGTCCAGTGCTTGTATCGGAACATCGGTGCCGCATGGATGACGGCGTAGGGTTGTTGATTAACTTTCGGGTGCCGCGATGCGCTCACGGCAGAATCCAGAAGCGAAATGTCACCGGGGCAGACGAGGTGCGAGACGCGGGCGATTCCGAGGGCGTCCGCGAGGCGCAGCATCTCTTCCAGGCGATG
>JASHRR010000965.1 GCA_030037185.1 Xanthobacteraceae bacterium
CATAGATCAAGCTGACAGCGCGACTACAAATTCAAGTTGCGAACAGAAGCTATCCCGCCGCCCTCCTCGCCGGCTGAATTGCTGATGCGTCGCCTGTTGACGCCTCTGGCGGCCGTCTGCAGCTCGCGAAGGGGCACCCCTCATTGCTGAGTTCAGAGGTCATTCCCGCGTGATCGGGGGCGCAATCCTTGGCCAAAATCTTCGCGGCAAATCAGTGTAGATGGGGCACGCGCCGAAAGAGCGGAACCGCTAGTACCGGGTGGCATTGCCGGGTGGCGCCCTATCGACGCGACGTTCGAATGATCATTGCCCACTCCTTAACGCGTGAAGTTGTCCAGCACTGGCACGCTCAGAGCGATGGCGGCCGCGATCAACGCAATGCATATCCTGCGGAAGGCGATTTCGCTGGCGAGCCCGAACATGCGAACGCCGGCGTAAAGCCCAGCCCCATAGATGGGGCCCGTGATCAATGCCAATCCGACAACCGAATGAGTCAAGAGGCCGCCGGCGAGATAGACTGTGCCGGTCATGAGCGTCGTGATTGCAAAGTACAGAACAATGTTCGCGCGCACCACCTCGGCCGGAATGGGACGGCTGAGCCAATAGGCGACAATCGGAGGCCCGCCGATCTGCGCAGCTCCGCCCAGCAGGCCAGCTGCAGCGCCGATGATTCCGGTGATCGAAATTGTTGACTTGCCGTGATAGCGCCAGCCCAACATCAACAGCGCGAGCAGCAGCGTTCCAAACAACGCGATAGCCCAACGAATCAGCAACGGATCGGATTTGATAAGAACCCATGCACCGAGCGGTATGCCGGCGAGCGCACCAGCTGACATCGTCCCGACATCACGCTTATCAGCGTGTCGCCAGGCGCCCGGGATCAGCCCGGCAGCAGCCACACCATCGATTATCAGCAGGAGCGGCGCGGCCGCCCGCGGTCCTATCGCAGTGCTGGCAAGGGGGACGAAAATGAGCGCGCTGCCGAAGCCCGAAAAGCCACGCGCCAGAGCAGCAACGAAAGCCGCTATTGCAAGCAGCAGTAGCGCGCCGGTTGAATGGTCATGAATGCCGAGGTCAAAAAAGCCGAGGTCAAACATGTGGAAAGCTCGTGACGAGCGGTTTCTGTGGAAACGCAGACGCATGCGCCGATCGCCGCCGGCTGGAAATACTGATCGCGAGCTTTTGCGCGAGGACCGGCAGTGCGAGCACCGGACGATTGCGACAGTGGCGGAATACCGGTCTCTGATCGCGGCAAGACTGCCCCTCATGCGATCCACGGCGACCACCTCGCCGGAGGCTCCGGCTGCAGCCAGCAGGTGAGGCACCGTCAGGCACCGGCCGCAGCCAAGATCGAGCACTCTCGCGCCGCTTGTGGCTCCCGCGAGGCCGGGGATGCGCAACGCGCTCTTCCACCCCAAGCGCGTCGATGTCGGGCTTGATCCCCGGCCCCTCCATAATTGGCCGGCTTCTCCGGGTTTCTTCCGTAGCGGATAAGCCATACCCGGACTGCAAAGCCCGCGCGATGGAGGTCTTGCCCGCTAATGCGCGCGTATAGAACGTTCATGGTCGCCCCATCGGTGCACCAGGACGCTCTGGGCGGCGAAGGTAAGAACCCACCGTGAACACTACGGGGGAGCAAGGGCAACAACGCGGACATTGGGGCCTCTGGCCTCGTTAGGGCCGGTAACGCTGGGATGCATTCCGTATAGCCTCCAATAACCCCAACGGACCTTTGCGTCCCCGAGCCACGTTGACTCGCGGGGCATACCTCAGCGGAACATCAGGCACGATAAGTTCATCATTTGCCAGAAGTATCTCATGCGTCGGCTTCCGGCAGTTCCCAGCCGGACCGCTTCGCCCGTAAGAGCAGTTCGTTGCAGCGGACGCTCGACTTTTGCGCAGCGAGCGCTGCGTCACCGCACCAACCGATTTCCTCGTTCCACCCGGTATACAGTTCATTCGAGCTGCAGAGCGCCGCTATACTTCGGATTAACTCGTCGGTCTCTGCGCTATAAACTTCACGCTTCCAATAAAGGATATCGGTTATCGGGTGATCGCCGGGCTTACCGTTCACCATGGTCTACCTCTGTAAAACCTGCCGCTGGTCGCCCGCCACCCTACTTTCCGTCAGCTTGAGGGTATTGCAAGAGCCAAGGGAGGCGGAAGGCCGCTACAAGGGCCGGCCCGTACCTCGATTGAGGGGGCCAAGGTCCGCGCCATGAAGGCCATGAACTCACAACCCCCATCCGCGCATACTGGCCATACCTCAAGGACAATGGGCTACATGCTCGTGACTGGCAAACGAGCCCGGCTTGGCATTTGTGTCCTGGCATGCTCGCATGGCAGCCAGCATGGCTACGAAATGAGTCCAGAGAAGCGGTTTTAGGTGGCGGCCCACTCCAAAGTGGTACCAGCTTGGTTGGATCGCTCCAGTCGATCGGCTGCTCGATTTGCATGATCATCGGCGATGCATCCGAGCTTATGTTCGGCGATCCAAGGTAGATACATAAAAGCGGTTGCAGCACGCCCCCAGCAGTAGGCGCGGCGTAACGTTTGGGCTTCGATCTTACCGCCTGGTGCGCGATAAGCGCCGATATAGATGTCTTACTCCGGCGAGTCGATTGTGATGATATTTGCGAGATCCAGCATCGGAAGCGCAACGTAGACGTTGCCCCAGTCGATGATCATGGGCAGGCCATCGGAGCGCAGCACGATATTGCCTGGATGCTTGTCGCCGCGCTTCTCGGCAAGGCGTCGCTGGCCGCTCTGAGACTGTCCGACCGAGCTGCGCCATGATGGCAAACCAGCGCCCGAGCCCGAAGCGCCGGAGCCGAACCTGCTCAACCGGGACGTCAGTCTAATCCGCGGCTCCAAGAACGACTTCAGGGGTATCGTGAGTGCAAAGCCCTGGGCAAACGAGATCCCGTTCCATCACTCGGCCCACGGATGTGGTGCAGCAAGTGTGGCCACCGCGGCGCCAGCGTGAGGCCCGACTGGACGCGACAACGCGGATTACCCGGACACCGGGTCGATGACGACGTCGAATCGAGGCGATGCGGCCGGCGGCGAGGCCCTTGCTTACGATCCCTCCCTGCAGGCCGCGGCATTCCTGGCGCCAGCGGGTCAAAGTCGATCCCGAACGACACCGCCAACCGCGATCCGCCGGCCGCAATCGACAATGAGGGCGCACTCCTCGCCTGCAATGCACCGGCCTTCGTTCTGGCCGATCGGCCGCCCGTCCGGTGTCATTGCGGCGGGAGCAGAACTCTTCCAGTCCTGTTGCACTCCTGCAGGCTGCCGCTGCGCCTTGACGGGCTACTCGACGCATGCCAGAGGCTACGGGAGGCGCGTTCCGTGGGCTGTTCGCGAGAACCTGGCTCTGGTCGGGTCGATCGTCACTTTGTTGGCGAGGTCATGGTCATGGCTCGAGACACCAGTGCGCAAGAAACTCCTCTGCCCAATGTCGAATCATACAACGACCGTGGCAATACATATTTTGAGGAGGGTGACAATGATCGCGCCATCGCCGACTACACCGAGGCGATCCAGCTCGATCCAAAAGATGCGCAGACCT
>JASHRR010000966.1 GCA_030037185.1 Xanthobacteraceae bacterium
ACCATTCCAAGGTTCGACCATTCCACGGGTCGCCGGTCAGGTCGAGGCGGTGCTCGCGGGTGCGGATGCTGACATAGAGTTGCGCGACCTGGCAGAGGATGCCGCAGAAAATGACGATGGCCCCGGCCTCCGCGACCAGCAGCATCGGCTGCCAGCTCGGGTCGGGGATGTGCTCCAGGCGCCGGGTCATGCCCATCAGGCCCAGCGCATAGAGGGGCATGAAGGCGAGATAGAAGCCGATGAGCCAGCACCAGAAGCTGGCTTTGCCGAAGCGTTCGTCAAGGGTGAACCCGAACGCCTTTGGAAACCAGTAGTTGATGCCCGCCAGCGCGCCGAACACGACGCCGCCAATGATGACATTATGAAAATGGGCGACCAGGAACGTGCTGTTATGGACCACGAAATCGACGGGCGGCACCGCCAGCAATACGCCGGTCAGGCCGCCGATAACGAACGTGACCATGAAGGCGACTGAAAACAGCATCGGCGTCCGGAACACGACACGGCCACGGAACATCGTGAACAGCCAGTTGAAGACTTTGACGCCCGTCGGCACCGCGATGATTGACGACATGATCCCGAAGAAAGCGTTGACGTTGGCACCCGCTCCCATGGTGAAAAAGTGATGCAGCCAGACCATGTAAGAAAGGACACAAATCCCGAGTGTCGCCCAAACCATCGAACGGTAACTGAACAGCCCCTTGCCGGAAAAGGTCGCGACAACTTCGGAAAAGACGCCGAACGCCGGCAGGATCAGTATGTAAACTTCGGGATGGCCCCACGCCCAGAACAGGTTCACATACATCATCTGGTTGCCGCCGGCATCGTTGGTAAAGAAATGCATGCCGAGGTAACGATCGAGCAACAGCATCACGAAGGTTGCAGTCAGGACCGGGAACGCGGCGACGATCAGTAGATTTGCGGCGAGCGCGGTCCAGCAAAACACCGGCATGCGGAAATAGGTCATGCCCGGGGCGCGCAATTTGAGAATCGTAGTGACGAAATTGATACCGGTCAGCAACGTGCCGACGCCCGAGATCTGCAATGACCAGAGGTAGTAATCGACGCCGACACCCGGCGAAAAGGCGAGCTCGGACAGCGGCGGGTAGCCCATCCAGCCGGTGCGCGCGAAATTGCCGATGAGGAGCGACTCATTGATCAGCAGGGCTCCCGTTGCGGTGAGCCAGAGACTGACCGAATTGAGCACCGGAAAGGCGACGTCGCGCACGCCGAGCTGCAACGGGACGACCAAGTTCATCAAACCGATCACGAGCGGCATCGCCACGAAAAAGATCATGATCGTGCCGTGTGCCGTAAAAACCTGGTCGTAGTGCTGCGGGGGCAAGAATCCCTGCGCGCTGCCGACCGCGATCGCCTGCTGCGTGCGCATCATGATCGCATCGCTAAAGCCGCGCAGCAGCATGATCAGGCCGAGCACCACGTACATGACGCCGATGCGCTTGTGGTCGACGCTGGTCAGCCACTCGTGCCACAGATATGGCCACCAGCCCTTCACAGTGACGGTCACGAGGATAGCCAGAATGACGATACCGACCACCGCTCCGCTCAGCAGCGGGAGCGGCTCGTTGAATGGAATTGCTGACCAGCTCAGCCTTCCCAGCACATCAACCTCCCGCCTGACGCAGCGGCGGGCCCGCCTTTCCGGAGCCTGACACCGTCTGCTCGAGGATGCGCTCAAACAGCTTCGGTTCCACCGAGCGATAGGTCGTCGGCGGCACGGCCTTGCTCGGCTTTGCCAGTTCGGCGTAGCCGGCATCGTCGAGGGCAGATCCGGTGCCGCGCGCGTGCTCGAGCCAAGCGTTGAAATCGCCGGTCGGCATCGACCTGACGACGAACCGCATCCAGGAAAAGCCGTCGCCGCTGAAATTTGCCGAAAGGCCGGGATACTCGCCCGGCTTGTCCGCGAGAAGGTTGAGGTGTGTGGTCATGCCGCCCATCGTGTAGATCTGGCTGCCGAGCTGGGGCACGAAGAACGAATTCATCACCGTCGCCGAGGTGAGCCGAAACACGAGGGGGGTTCCAGCCGGGATGACCAGCTGATTGACAGCGGCGACGCCCTGATCGGGGTAGATGAACAGCCATTTCCAATCGAGCGCCACGACTTCGACGCGCAGCGGGTCCGATTGCCCGCGGATCGGCGCCCGCGGATCGAGCTGATGGGAACCGATCCAAATGACCCCGCTCAGCAGGATCACGGTCAGCGCCGGGATCGACCAGACGACGAACTCGATACGCTCTTCATAAGATTCGTCCGCGCCACGGCTGGCACGGAGGTTGGATGAGCGATACCACCAGGCGAACGCCATCGTGGCCACGATCACCGGGATCACGACGACGAGCATGATCGCCGTCGAATTGACCAAGAGAAGTCGTTCCGCCGCCGCGATCGGTCCCTTCGGTTCCAGAACGCCTCCGGAACAGCCGGCAAGAAAAGGAAGCAGCGTCAGGGCGCCGGCCGTTGTTGGGGACAGCGTCCGTCGCTTCGAGGGCAGGAAGACTGTCGGCCAATACATCGATGACGGCCAGCAAGCGTCGCAGTTCCGGCGTGACGGCAGTAGGCAGCCACGAAACGGCATTCCACCAGATTTGTTCCAATGTTCCGCACACGCGGAGCTGGCCTGCCAGCCGCTGTGACGGTCCAGAGGGGCGCAAGGCGATCAATCTGGTGGGGAAAATTGAGTGGAACTCCCAGGCTGCTCGCTCACGTGGGTAAGGGGCCATTGCGCGGAGAGGCTGCCTGTTGGCGAACTTCCAATTTCATTCTGCTCGTGCTGACCGGCATCGGAGGATCGAGGGTGTCGCCGGGTTTATGCTATGGTCCATCGCGTTCCGTCTGATCGCGAGACTCAGGGCTCCAGTAGCCGCAGCAATCCATCAGCCTCTGGAACGGTTCGGGGTCCAAGCCACGGCTCAAAAAGAGCCGGCGCAAGCTGCTTCACGTGACGCACGCCAAAATACAAGTCGTCCACGACACTCAGCGTGCCCGAAGAGCGCGACCCCGCTTGGCCAAATGCTCCGCCCGTAATTGCGAGCTTGGCGCCGTCTTTATCGACAAGGCCGTAGCTGGCTTTGCTAATTCGAAAAGCTTCGCTGATGAGATAAATATCCTCCTGAGCCAAAAAATTGTTGCACACTTGGGGCATCCGTCGCGCAGCACCTGACCTCGCCATCCAATTCGCCAGCGCGTCGAAATCGACGGCATCGCCGCCTGAGTCCTCAATTTGCATAATTGCGCCACCAGCTTTTTCGAAAGCGGCTGTGCCCTCAAGCTTAGCGACATAGCCCACGGCGATAGATGCTTTTATTCCAAAGCTATCTCCAATTCCAATAGCAGAATACTTTCCACGGACATATTGAAACTCCCGGTCGGTGATCCCGCATCTGCGCAGATCGCCAAGCCATTGCATGGTGACGGCACCGTCCTTCTTCGTCACCTTTGCGACGCTTCCCGGCTCCATTCTTTTGTCCGGTAGCGGCAGAGATACCCAACCATTTTCCTCGAGAAATTGTTTAAGGGACAGCGGTTGAAAAGTGGTGATCTGAGCAGCGGAAAAAGGGGCGCCGGCCCCGACCCACCCTATGGCCCCGCATATCGCCGCGATGACATCCAACCGTCGCATCGATGGTGCTCCTCTTGCTGGGCGAAGCCTACCGCGATCAGGCTGGTAATGAAACCCGGCTCGACCGGAGGGCGCATTGACCGCCCGGCCGCCTGACCTGGCACGAATGACCCGCAGCGAATTCACGGTCCTTATAGCCCGAACACGTAAAACACGGTCGCCTGCCGCATTTCCCTGAGTTCCGGCAATTGCCAGTTTTGGCCCATAAGGCTGATTACGGTGTCACTCGCACAGCGCGCCCAGGAAACCTCCGCATGCCTCCATGCGGTGTCTGGCGGCCTCCGGCATTGCCTTCGAAATCGGCACCCAGAAGAGAGGCCCCCCGCGTGGAAAAAAAAGATATTGCGGGTGTGAGCGATGACGGGCCTTCGCTCCGTTGAGCGTGCCGGAACGACCGGCGCGGATACGATCCGCCAGCCCAGAGGCGGCCGAGTGCATAAGCTTCGGTCGAGGTGAAGTTGCCGATAACGTCCGCGCCCCTGAAGCATTGACGATCTTGCCGTCGCCAGCCAGTGGTTAGCGCCCCCCGCTCTTCTCAAAGAACGGTGATTTCGGCATCGATGATGGGCCGTATGATCCGATGCCGCCGTCTCTGGCGGCGCCGAGCCGGCTCGATATAAGCAAAGGATAACAAAGAGAAACGGCAATCCGCCGCACGCATCAAAACTCTCGGCTGTCGGATGCGAAGGCGAAGTCGTAGCCGAGGGCGGCAAAGTTGTGGGGCGTCGCTCTGCCGCGAGCGCCGACAAGCTCCGGAACGATCCTCGCCGGTTTTGCGATTACCGTTACGCTTGGTTTGGGGTCTCACGGTCGCGGCGGTTCCACCCAGACATCGCTCTGTTTGAGCCGCTCCAACAGCTTCTGTGGGTCGAATTTCGCGTAGGCGGGTGGGACCATGAAGAGACTGGCGGGCTGCGGCTTGTCCTCGATATGTTCGAGCCGATAGCTGGATCCATCATCCGTCAGGAGACGAAGCGGGAAGCTCAATCTTCGATCGATCCAAACCGTATAGCTGCGGTGGCGGGGTGAAAATGCCTTCACGAGGGCGGTGTCGCGTTCGCCAATAGTCTCCTCACCAACAGGATCGCAACGCCATTCTGTCCCATGATCCGCGGCACCGGAGATGTTTGCCATGGCCTGCCAACCGTCGCAAGGCTTTTGCGTGTCCACCGGAATAAAGATCTGGGCGAGTTGGCTCGATTGCTTTGCGTCCATATAGATGCGCTGAGCGGGTCTCACGAAATAGGCGGCATCGCCCAAAAAGAGGAAAAATCCGGTTTTAACTTCGGGAGTTTCGAATCGCACCTTGCCGCCCGCGACGTTGAGTTTTCCCGTCGTCACCTGTCCTTCAGCATCGACGCCGACGAGGTCGGCGGAAAACTCCTGAGCCGCCGCGGCACCGCCGCTTAATAGCACGACCGAAACGCACATCGTCGCGGCAGCGGAAATCAAGAGAGTGAGCATTGCAGACTTCGCCTATGGGTCGGTTTCCGGTCTCCGGCGAATCGCCCGAATCTTATCGCCGCGCAGCGGCGCCGACCGTGATCGATCGGCGCCGGACACTTGTCCTTCAGCGTCAGTCAGTGAAAGGCTGATTGACCGCCTTGCCGAAGTCGAACGCACCAAACAGGTCGTCGATGGCCGGCATGTTGGTCGGCACATAGGGATTTTTGGCATCGTGTTTCGGGTTCGGCAGATTATCGCGACTGCGATCGGTCAATGGACCGAGGTCCCAATTGCGCTCGATAAACTTGTCGATCGAAACGTGATCCGAGTACTCGTGATAAATCTTGCCGCCCGTCGTATAGGGCGAAAGGATCAACGCGGGAATACGCGGGCCGTCACCGAAGAAGTCGACCGGCTGGACGAAACCGGAGTCCCAATAGCCGCCCGCCTCGTCCCAGGTGATGATCACAGCGGTTTCGGCCTTGAGACTGGGATTGGCTTCCAAGGCATCGAGCAATTTCTGCACGTAAGCCTCGAAAAGGTCGATCTTCGAGGTCTGCGGATGGCCGTCGAGCAGACCGTCGGGCTTGCCGATGGAGACCGACGGGAGGGTGTTGTTCTGAATGGCACCGACCAGGTCTACCGTGTCCTGAACATGTGCCAGTCGCGTTGCGGGGTCGGCCATGGTCGACGTGTCATATTGGAACGGATTGCAAATCTGGCAATATGCTACGCCGAGGGCTATCGCCGGATTGGCCAGCGCGGCCTGGGCGAGGCTTAAATTATTCGCCACCGCAAAGTTAGAGAGAGCGACAGCGTCGTTATAGGATCCACCGTAATATGTCCAAGGGATATTTTTTGTGTTGAGGGCGTCACCGATACTCCTTACCGCTGACGGCGGCACGAAGCTGTTGCCAGCGGTACTTGAGGTGGGAGCCAAGCTGGCAAGGGCGCCATTCGGCAAATAGCCGGGATTGACATTGTTTATCAAGTAGAAGGCGCCGCTTTGGCAGTTTGGTTTCGGGTTGTAAGGCAAGGCAGCTAGGTAGGTGCGGATCGCCTGGATTTCCGAACGGCTAGTGTCGGAACAGTTGGTGAAATTGCCATCGACGGTGTACTCGTTGACGGTTCCGGCCACGGGGTTTGGATTGGCGATAACGTTTGACGGCGGCGTCGCGACATTGCCCATTCCATCGCTGTAGAAGATCGCATCGGCGTGACCGAACATGATATGGTTGGCAGCGGTACCGCCTAGGAACGACTGGTGAAAATTGTCAACCAAGGTGAACCGGTCAGCGAGCTGCTTGAGCAGGGCGGCTTCGTCCTGCGCCATGTTGTAAAAGCCCATCTCGTTGCCTTCGCTGAAGTTACCTTGGGCGGTGGTGCTTCGGGCATAAGTGTCCATCACAAACGGAAAGAGATCGTTCAAGCAGCCGGTGGGATTTTCCGTGGTGGCATTGACAAGGGAACAATCCTGCTGTTGCGCCGCCGAGTAGAAGCGGTGCGTCATGTCCCCGGTGTAGTCGTCATCGCTGATCTGGGGGCCCAGCAACATGAATGGACCGACGATATTGCCGGCATTCGGAATGCGCGTATCGAGGACATCGTCGGGCAGTCCGGTCGCGCCGGTGGTTAGCAGATTGGCATCTTCGTTGCTGATGTCGGCCTCGCCGGTTGCTTGGACGACCGCGACGCTTGTAAAGGGCGCCCCGGTGGTGCTAGGGGCTGACGGTGCGCCATTGGTATTTGGCTGCGGCTGCAGGTTGGTCCCAGCGGAGTTGGTGTATTTAAACTTCGCGCTATTCGGAGCGCCGAAATACCAAGTTGATTGTGCGGCTACCGAGAATTGCGGAACACTGCTGAAATTTGGTCCGGGCGAACCATCAGCGTTGACGAGTCCCTTGGAGAGCAGGTTTGAGATCGTTTGATCCTTGCCAGCAGGGGTATAGACACCAAACGCGTGGTCGAGACCACGGTTTTCGCCAATTAGAATGATGAGGTGTTTGATCGGAGTGTTAGTTTTTATAGGATCGGTTTTATTTGCGGTTTCGCCAGGTGCGGGAAAACCAAAAGTCAATAATGCGATACATGAAGAATATAGGACCGTCGTCAACCGCCAGTCTCTTCGCGCGAAAGTAGGTCTCGACTTCATGATCATCCTCCCTGAGTCGCGAGTTTGCGACGAAAAAATTCCCCCGAGCTCAATTATGAAGATAGTATTCTACTATTGATTCATTTTGATGAAGGTTTTGCGATGATGCACAGCATCGCAATCTGATTGAACGGCGTTCAACGTGGAGCGATTGCCGGGCGGCGTGGACTTATAGCCCCGGCCGACGACGAGACTATCAGTGCGGAATTTGTTTCGCTGTTTGAAGCAGCTGTCGTAATGAGCCGAAATGGTTGCTGTCTATTCGTCGCCGGCCCGGTCGAAGTGGCCCTGTATTCTGTATCACGACGCCGGGTTCAAGGAGATCTGCACGAGGTTTGCTTGGGCCGAACAATGTTGCTTTGATCGATGAAGCTTGGGCCAAGCATCGATTTGATTGACAGGTTGCTTCCGAACGTTGCCATCCCGCCCGCGAGCGTCGACCCACGATTTCTCGGAACAGCCCGGATCCTCGACGCTGACACACTCACGCGAACCGGCTAGGGGAAACATGCGCTAGGACGCGTCCACTATTCTCGATGAGTCGAGGGCGCTGCGCGGCGCCGTCAAGCGAGGTGGCCCGCGAGGAACAAGCCGCAAGCACAGATAGCAGCCAATATGACCGGTCCCGTCGCCGTTCGCGCCATACCCCCTTTTCGAGGCCGAGCATATCGTGCTGATTGCTGTGTGACTACCGCACCAACCTGATACCGACATGATCCAGAACATTAAATCGTGTTAATGTATTAAATTCCGGTAATGTTTGAGTGGACCACATCTTCCGTGCAATTTGGCGTTTCGCGACGGCGAGGGCCATCACCACAACATGACGAACAATCCTGGGTTGTGCGAGGCCAAGAGCTTGCGGCGAGGCCCTTGTCGACGAACGGTCTATGAGAAAGCCATTACGATCACCGATGCCGAGATGAAACCGCCATCCACGGCGAGGCGTTCCATCCGGAATGGAATTGCGCCGACAAGAGTTCTTGTAAGGCGAGCTTGCGATATCGTCTGTTTTATCAGCAGAACCAATGGGTTGCGCTGTTGGGAGATCTTGTAACGCAGGATCGACATTCTCGCCCTTTGCGCGAATCCCCGCAAGGCACGGCCGCGCGCGGACGACAGGCAGGGGGCCGCGGAAGTCGTTGCGGTTCTCGGGCTGGGCGAGCCAGCGCGCCTGGCTCGCGACGCTGAACAGTAATACTGGTGATAGCGGTGACGCGGGTCAGGACGGAATAACCTACGACAGCACCTGCGGCGCTCCCCACGGCCCATCGCGTCCCCTCCGGAGGAGGCACATCCGCAAATCCGATGATCCGTCTGCTCTCGATTCTAGGATGAGCCGTCGCCTTCCTTCTGCCTCGCCGATCATGCCGACTGCGCCGGCGAGTACAAATTCAACCCACTAGTTTTAGCTGAAATTCAAACTGGCGCTGACACTTGGTCGACGGTGACGACTTGCTCGGGGTTTTGGATACCCGAGCAACCCTGTGGCATCGCAGCCGGTCGCCTTCGGCTGCACCTTCATCATCTCACCCTGCGGAAAGAAGGCGCCGCCGCGCAAATTATCTGGGCGTGCTCTTGATGGCCCCATAGGTTGCAGGTTTGCGCTTGGCAGACATATACTTGAACGTCCCCATGGGCATGCTCTTGATAGTCTCGTTGTGGGTGGATTTCGCGGTCGAGACATGCTGCGCGCGCGCAGATGCAGTCATTGGCACTGTCGAAGCAAGCGCGGCCGCGGCTAGCCCCATCATCAATTTCCTGATCACGTGATCACTCCTTAGTGGGTGGAACAGACTGATGCATTGTGAAACTCGAGAGGCCGGTGCTGAGTTGCCGCGCCAGAATGTCCGCGGCGACGCCCGTACCGATCGGCTCCCCAATTCAATGGGCGGTCAACAACCTGAAGGTCGAGCGTTACCCGGCCGACTGGGCGTGCCGCGCGGCCAATCCCCAACAAGCAGATGTGCGGTTTGGAAGGTTTTTAAGTTTTACAACCACGGTTGCAGCTAATGGAGCCGACTGCTTGCGCCGGCCGGGGCGCTCGGCTCGGAACCGGATTTCCGTTGCGTGCTCGATCAGTTCTGTTGCGGTAACTGCTCGGCCGCTGCCGCCCGAGGACGGCGGTTGCTCGTGGCGGGCCGAAGTCAACAAGCTGTGGCGGCATAGCAAAGTCAGTGCTTCACGTGCGTCGCGGCAAGCGTCGCGTGGCTGCTGATAATCGCCTCTGGGAAGCTATGGATGCCCGACCGGCCGCCTGGTCCGGTTCGAACTCACCGAGCAGTTGCAGCCGCAGGAGCGAGTTTCCTGTCGGCCGGTCGCGGCGACCGTCATGGCCTCACGACAGTCAATGCGGCGCTTCGTCTGCCAATGGATTGCGAGCGTCGGCCTCGACCCGCTCAAGTTCGGCACGCACTCGCTGCGCCGAGACTTTAATCTGCCGGCGAACCGGCAAGACCGAGCCGCCCCCATAAATGGATGTCGCCGCCGCGCCGATCCATGATCTCGTTCGGACAAAACCTGGATCCTCGCGCCGTCGGTGGATGATCGGCTCGGCATAACCATGCGGGCCCAGCCCCGTATGGAAGTCGACGATCGTGATGCGGGCGGCGCTGCCGAGGTGGGACTTCAGCACGTCTGTCAGAACCCTGCGGGACCAGCTCGGTGCGGCTCCGCCGTAGAAGAGACTATCAGCGTGGCGCCATTGTCCTCCCGTGACCGCCTGCATAAAGACGCTGCAAGGCGGGCATCAGCCGCTGCCTGTGCCTCGGCCGACCAATTGGGTGGACACAGATCCTCCGCGATCTCCTCGTATCGCTCGTTGGTCGGCAAGGGGCGATCGAAATCAATCCAGTTGCGATTGAGATCGACGTTGTCCTCGTTCGTACGCCGCAGCCACGCGAATCCGTAAGGGTTGACCGCG
>JASHRR010000967.1 GCA_030037185.1 Xanthobacteraceae bacterium
GAGCGCTAATCGAGCTACCCAATGTGAGCACGCCAGTTCCGCGTAAGGGCATTATACTGGCTGGCGGGGCCGGAACACGGCTTTATCCGGTCACCCAGGCGGTGTCGAAGCAACTGCTGCCCGTCTACGACAAGCCGATGGTCTACTACCCGCTGTGCACGCTGATGCTCGCGGGAATAACGGAGATTTTGCTCATATCGACCCCCTCGGACACCCCGCGTTTCGCGCAGCTTCTCGGCAACGGTCGCCAGTGGGGATTGGACCTTAAGTACGCGGTGCAGCCGAACCCCGAGGGACTGGCACAGGCGTTGATCATCGGCAGTGAGTTTCTCGCCGGGAGCCATTCGGCGCTGATCCTGGGCGACAACATCTTCTACGGCCACGACCTGGTGGCGTGCCTGCAGAAGGCCTGCGCACAACGCGAAGGCGCAACCGTCTTCGCCTATCACGTCGGCGACCCGGAGCGTTATGGCGTGATCACGTTCGCAGCGAATGGGCAGGCCACGTCGCTTGAAGAGAAGCCCGCCAAGGCGAAGTCCAACTACGCGGTGACCGGGCTATACTTCTATGATCCCGATGCGGTGAGGCTGGCGGCGCGTCTTAAGCCTTCCGCTCGCGGCGAGCTTGAGATAACCGACCTCAACAGGGCCTATCTTCAACGCGGCAATCTGTCGGTCGAGATTCTCGGGCGCGGCTTCGCGTGGCTCGATACCGGCACGCACGATGCACTCCTGCAGGCCTCGATGTTCGTGGAAACGATCGAGCATCGCCAGGGCATGAAGATTTGTTGTCCCGAAGAGATCGCATTTCGGATGGGTTTCATTGATGCAGGACAACTCAAGAGGCTCGCGGAGCCTTTGGCCAAGAGCGGCTACGGTCAATATCTGTTTCGAATTCTGGCCGAGCACACTCCGTCGGGCTAGTCACCCGATTCCCTGAACCCAACGGTATCGCTCGATCGAACTCAAATGCCAGACTTCATTCTGAGACTGAGGAGGCCGCTCTGTCAGCGCGGCCAGCTCGAAGAATAATCCTTCGCGATGCGCGCCCGAGCGCGCTCGTCACGACGCGCGCTGACCGGTCATATTGATATCATTCACAACATCGAAATCCTGTACTGATTTAATTCAGGAGACCGTTCCGCCGCAAAATAAAATATTCATTGTATGGCAGATCATCGGTTACCACCATGGTCTTGCCGCCAACCGGAAGCAGATTTGCGATGTCCGTTCGCCGTGACAGAATATTCTGCGCCATGCGCTCAATCGAGATGTTCGAATTCCACTCCATAAGATCACGTTTGGCCGCTTCTGGTAAGCGCGCCAGGAATTCTGCGGGTGTCATGTCGCGGATCGGTGAGCTGGACGCCAGCAGGTGATAACCCCAGTCCTCGATTGATTTGAAGGCGACGACATAGGGAAAGGACTCCTGTACCGAGCGGGCAACCGCGTACTGAATATTTTCCTCGCCCCCGGGAAACCACTGCTGAAGGATGCCGCCGGGCGCGAGATGAGCCTTGACGACATCGTAGAACTCCTTCGAATAGAGCAGACTCGACGCAGCCGCCTCGATCGGAGGCGGGGGATCTAACGTAATGACGTCGAATTTCCGGTTGCTGCGGAGAAGATAGCGTCGGCCATCATCGACGACGATGTGTGCTTTGGGGTCGGCAATCACGTCCCGGGAGTCGGTAAAGAAAAATCCAAAAGATTCGGTCACCGACGGCGACAATTCGACGACGGTCGTATCGATTCCCCAGCTGTGCATGGCACGGAAAGTCGTGCCCATGCCGAAGCAGATGATCAGCCCTGCCTTGGCTTCGTTGTTAATGGCCAGCGGAAGATGAGCCATGACCTTGGTGATCGGCGTCAGAAATGTCATGCCGACGCCATTGACGAGCAGCCGTTTGCCCATTCCTTCGCCATATGCGATGACGGTGGCTACCTGATCCCGCCGCACTTCGTGAGACCCTCGGTAAAACCTGCCATCCTCGTAACTGCGGCTCACAAATACCGCAAAGGCAAAAACCGCGGCGAACGGCAGGACGATCCCGGCGCCCTGCCGCATCGACCACAACACCGGCCGCCTTGACCATGCGAACAGGAGGAACATGGGAACGCTGACAACGAGAAGCGCTGCGCGGGTACCGATAGTCGGGAGAAGCATGTAGGCGGCAACAAGGGGGCCAATAATCCCGCCGGCGATGTTCACACTGTAGGACAGGCCGGCCTTGGCAGGGTCGCCGCACGAATATTCGTCGATCAACTGAGGGGTTAGGTAACCGAGCGCAAGACAGAATGGCACGATGCTTGACAGCATCACCGCGCCTGCCAGAGCCGCGTCGATATTCTCGCCGACGCGCGGATCGCTGAGCAGAATCGGCAACAGCGCAAAGAGGCATAACGCACCGAGAACATTGTCGGGGGAAACAAGCCAGCCGTTCTTCAAGCCGCGACGGTAAATGTAGGAGCCGATCCACGTCGACAGCAGATAGGTCGTCAGGATCATCGCAAAGGCGTAGATCGTGGTCTTGAGCACGAAGGTAAATGCGCGGGTCCAGGCCACTTCCATGGCCAGCGACGTGAAACCCGTCGTGAACAAAATGATTTCGAGCCAGCGCCGGGACGCCCGAATTCCCGGCTGCGCCGGCATTGGAGTTGGCGGCCGCAAAGCAGCACCTTCACCCACTTCAAACGGGTAGATTCGCCCGACCACGAAGCTGATCGCCGCGATTGAACAATTTATCGTCGCCGCGATGATAGAGGTTGAGCGAAAGCCGAACACTTCCACCAAAACAAGAGCTGTCATGGCGGTGCCCGTCATCGCCCCCATGACGTTCGCCAGGTAGAGAAAGCTGAAGCTGCTCTGATTGGCGGGATCCGTCTGCTTGACGAACGCCATCATCAGGGGGAAGGTGGCGCCCATCATGGTGCACCACGGCAGAATTGCGACGACGATGA
>JASHRR010000968.1 GCA_030037185.1 Xanthobacteraceae bacterium
CTCCGCATTGGGAACGAGGCATGGTGCGTTACGACGCTCGGAGCTTCCCTCGAAAAGGAGCCAGGGATCGTCGGGCTTGCCACTGTCGCCGGGCGGATCAAGCTTCCCTTCAGGGCGCATCGTCCCAGAGGTGGCTCGAAGCAACGAGGGCGACGCCAGCGTCGTCGGCATCACGGATGGAGCTATGCCCAGCTTGGAGGCTTTGTCACCGACAAGGCTGAGGCGGTAGGCTCCATTGTGGCGGCTGTCGATCCCCGGCAGACCAGCCAACGTTGCAGCACGTGTGGACATGTGCATCGACGGAATAGGCCGACGCAGTCCATCTTTTGGTGCCAATCGTGCGAACATGAGGTTAACGCCGACCTGAACGGCGCCCGCAATGTTGCCTGGAAGTACCACGCCAACATCGGCAAGCCCGATGCTGGTGGGCAGTCTGTCAACCTGCCTATCGTTGGGGAAGGTGCTGTGCATCTTTCACCTGCAAGCCCCCGGCTTCAGCCGTGGGGTTGTTGACTTAGCCTGGATCGCTCGCCGGCCCCGCCAGCCGGCGTTTTTTGGCGTTTGTTGGTGCGAGATCCTTCGTGGTGTGATCACGGCCTTCGAGCGTGCAGCAACCCGCCCAAGTAAATCGTGGCATGTTTGCCGGCAGGAATTTACAGTAGAGTGCCAGCTGCTGCAGCCAATGTGCGAGATTCAAAGAACGCAAACATGCTGACCCGTCGCACCCTCCTTGCGGCCTCGGCCCTCGCCGCGATCGACGCCGCTCCGCTAAGCGGCCGCGCGCAGACCTTGAAAAAGACCCTGCACATCGTCGTCGGATTTCCGGCTGGCGGGGCGACCGATCTGATTGCCCGCATCCTGGCGGAAAGATTGCGCGGCCGCTACGCGCCCGCCGTAATCGTCGAGAACAAGCCGGGCGGTGCGGCGCGGGTTGCGGTCGACTACATCAAGAATGCGGAGCCCGACGGAAGCGAATTTCTGTTCACGCCGGATTTTCCGATCACCGTCTATCCGCACAGCTTCCGCAGGCTGAGCTACGATCCGTTGCGCGACCTCGTGCCGGTTGCCCCGGTATCCCGATCAACCTTAACGTTCGTGATCGGCCCCGCAGTGCCCGCTGAAGTCACCTCGCTGAAGGAATTCATCGCCTGGTGCAGACCACATCCCGATAAGGCCATCTTCGCCACCACTGCGGCCGGCGGCACCCCGCATTTCGTCGGCGTCATGCTGGCGAACGCCGCCGGCGTCGATTTGAGCCCCGTGCATTACCGCGGCGGCGCTCCCGCCTTGCAGGACCTCATCGGCGGCCATGTTCCGGCGAGCGTTAATCCGATTGGCGAGACATTCCCCCAGGCTGCATCCGGAAAAGTCCGCATCTTGGCGGTGGCGAGCGCGGAGCGGTCGAGATTCCTCCCCGATGTTCCGACGATGCGCGAGGTCGGCTATGACGTCGTCGTCGAAACCTGGCTCGGCGCATTCGCGCCTGCCAAGACGCCGCCGGCGGCGGTGCGTGCGCTCAACGCGGCGATCAGCGACGCCATCAGGTCGCCCGAGATGATCGAAAGTCTTGCCAAGATCGGCAACGACACGAAATTCCAGTCGCCCGATGAATTCGCCGCCACTGTCAGAGCCGATTTGGAACGCTGGGGCCCCGTCGTGAAGGCGTCGGGCTTCGTGGCCGAGGAATGAACTCCTTCCACGCCGCTTAGGCGGCTCGAGAAGGAGTTTCGGGCCTCACGGACCAGGCCGGTTCCCGACCCAAGAGAGCTAGTCCATCGGCCAGCATCGCAACGGCTGCGGCTTGATTTCGCGTCCCTGCGAATCCACCCCCCCGCAATCGTGCTCTCGTTCGGATACTCTTTTTTGCGAACCGTTCCGCAGCAAGGACACGTCTGGGACGAGCGATGCCTGCGCGGGTCCAGTCACCGTGATGCTTGACCCCGAACCCGGAGAACCGGTCATAAGACTTGAACCGCGGGTACCCGGCTTGTGGCCCTGCTTCACCCGCCGAAAGAACGCCAAGAACGCCAAGGCAAGCCGCGCGCTCCGGCACCAGTTAGTTATGTGTACCAGGTAGCGGAACTGCAGAGACGCTGACTCGCTTCAAGGAGATCGCAGAGGCGCGATACCGGGGCGGGTGGAGCTCTCCTCGAGGAGCTGATCAGGTCCACGTGTTGATCGCCCTGCCTCCCAACCTCGATCTTTCGTGTCCGTGAACAACCTCAAGACCACGAGTGCCGCGGCTGCCAAGTTAGGCTAAGGAGTTCGCCGGCAGGCTGGACGGAGTCTATCGTACGCCCGTCTTCTGGTCGCGGTCCTGTTGTATCATCTCATGCGGGGGGCGCCGTTGTCGGTCCTCAGGCGGCACATCGAACAGCAGAGGAATCCTGATTAAATCCTGATTAAGAGCCGCGCCCTTCACCTCCAGCCAAGCCCTCGGCTTTGGCTGGAGGCACTGGGGGCGCAAATAGGGTGGAGAACAGACCACGGGTAAGCGCGACACCGGCCCCGATATCAGCTATGTTCCTGAGCGGCGCGCCGATCATTTTACCATCGAGAGGACGCGGGCGCGCGATGCATTTCGCCTGCAGAGGCGACGAACGGGAGAGACCGAATGCCAACCCTCATCGTCAACGGTCAACGCCACAACGTAGACGTCGAGCCGGACACCCCGCTGTTGTGGGTGTTGCGCGACACGCTCGGCATGACGGGCACCAAATACGGCTGCGGCATCGCCCAGTGCGGCGCCTGCACGGTCCACATCAACGGCGTGGCGACGCGCTCCTGCTCGGTTGAGCTCGCCGACGTGGCCGGCAAGGAGATCACCACCATCGAGGGACTCGCCAAGGACGGGGTGTTGCACAAGGTGCAGCAGGCCTGGCTCGATCATGACGTGCCGCAGTGCGGCTATTGCCAATCCGGCATGATCATGGCGGTCGCCGATCTCCTCAAGAACAAGCCGAAGCCGACCGACGGCGACATTGACACCGCCATCACCAATATCTGCCGCTGCGGCACCTTCCAGCAGGTGCGCGCGGCCATTCACGACGCCGCCAACGCGTGAGGGGGGGATGCCATGACTTACGCTGCGAAGTTTGACCGCCGCTCCTTCGTGATCGGCGCCGCTGCGGCCGGCGGCCTTGCACTCGGGCTGCGCCTGCCGTTCGGTCCCGACATCGTCCGCGCCGCCGACGGCTCGCCCGAAGTCAATGCCTGGGTGGTGATCCGTCCCGACGACACGGTCGTGATCCGCATCGCCCGTTCCGAAATGGGCCAGGGCTCCCTTACCGGACTCGCGCAGCTCGTCGCCGAAGAACTCGAATGCGACTGGAGCAAGGTTACCACCGAATATCCGACCCCCGGCCAGAGCCTCGCGCGCAAACGCGTCTACGGCGATATGTCGACAGGCGGCAGCCGCGGCATTCGCACGTCGCAGCAATATATCCGCGAGGCCGGCGCCGCTGCACGCATGATGCTCATCCGGGCCGCGGCTGACGAATGGAAAGTGCCGGCGTCAGAATGCAGCGCGGCCAACAGCGTGATCACCCATCAGCCCTCGGGCCGCAACACGACGTACGGCAAGGTCGCGGAAGCAGCCGCCAAGCTCGAAGCCCCGAAGGACGTCAAGCTCAAGGATCCCAAGGACTGGAAGATCGCCGGCAAGGGCGTCAAGCGGCTCGACACCGCCGACAAGCTCACCGGCAAGCAGATCTACGGCATCGACATCAAAATGCCCGGCATGCTGGTCGCCACCATCAAGGACTCGCCCGTGCACACCGGCAAGATCAAGAGCTTCGATGCCGGCAAGGTTGCCGGCATGCCCGGCGTCAGGAAGGTAGTGCAGGTGGGCGATTCCGGTGTCGCCGTGATCGCGGACAGCTATTGGCGCGCCCATAAGGCGATTGAGGCGCTGCCGGTCGTTTGGGATCCGGGCGAGGCCGCCAAGGTGTCGAGCGCCTCGATCGCGGAATTCCTTAAGGGCGGCCTCGACGTCGAGCAGGCCTTCGTCGGCAACAAGTCCGGCGACGCCAAAGCCGCCATTGCAGGCGCGGCCCGCAAGATCGAGGCAGTCTACAGCTACCCGTACCAAAACCACGCCACCATGGAGCCCATGAACATGACGGCGCTCTATACGGCGGACAAGTGCGAGGTATGGGGGCCGACGCAGAATGGCGAGGCGGCACTGGCGGCGGTGTCGGAGGAATCCGACCTGCCGATCGGCAAGTGCGATGTGCACAAGTTCCTGTGCGGCGGCGGCTTCGGGCGTAGGGGCCGGGTGGATTATGTCCGCCAGGCGGTGGCGATCGCCAAAGAGATGCCGGGCACGCCGATCAAATTGATCTGGTCACGCGAAGAAGACATGACGCACTGCGGCTATCATCCGGTCACCCAGGCGAAGCTGACCGCCGCCATCGATCCTGCGGGCAATCTGGTCGGCTTCCATATGCGCATTTCCGGCCAGTCGATCTCCGCTTCGCTCGCGCCCGAGCGACTGGCTGCCGGCGGCATGGACCCGGTCGTGTTCCAGGGCCTGACGCCGAATTCGCCCGAGGGGAATTTCGGCTACGCCTTCCCGAACCTCCTGATCGACCACGCCATGCGCAACACCCACGTCCTCGCCGGCTTCTGGCGCGGCGTGAACGTCAACCACAATGCGATCTACACCGAGTGCTTCATCGATGAGGTTGCTGATGCGCTCGGGCAGGACAAGCTCAGTTTCCGGCTGAAGTTTCTCAAGCCGAAGCACGCGGCCGTGCTCAAGGCCGTGGCCGATAGGGTAGGCTGGTCGGTGCCGGCGTCGCAGGGCGTCTATCGCGGGCTCTGCCAGTACATGGCCCACGGCAGTTATTGCGCGGCCTGCGCCGAGGTCTCGGTGAGCCCACAGGGCGTGTTGAAGATCCACCGCATCGTCGCGGCGATCGACCCGGGCTACGCCGTCAATCCGGCGCAGATCGAGCGTCAGGTTGCGGGCTCGTTCGTGTTCGGCCTCTCAGCGCTCCTCTATGGTGAATGCACCGTCAAGGACGGCGCCATCGAGCAGACCAACTTCGACACCTATAACTCGCTGCGGATCCGCGAGATGCCAAAGGTGGAGGTCATCATCATGCCTTCGGGCGGCTTCTGGGGTGGCGTCGGCGAGCCGACCGTATCGGTCGCAGCGCCCGCTGTACTTAACGCGATCTCCGCAGCAACCGGCAGGCGGCTGCGCTCTATTCCGCTGATGCACGAAGGCATCAGGACGGCCTAGGCTTAACCTTGCCTGCTGGCCGCGGAGGCAAATTTTGCGGCACAGGACCGGAGCCCGGATTGAGCGAAGCGCAAATTTGAACTCGGCAATTCTGCCTGATGCTGACTAATGCGGAAGTGTCCGTAAAACGGGCACTTCTGGCATTCCGCCGACAAGTAGCGGTGATGGAGTCCGCCCAGGATGAGAAACGATGTGACGCTCCCGGTCCGCTGAACCGGGCGAGCGATCGGCGCATCTTTATCCAATGACGACGCGCTCTGACGTCGTTGTAATAGCGCGCGCGTAGGATCGCGAGATTCGGAGTAGATGAGCCTCGCCGAAAACCACGATATGATCCAGGCACTCGCGGCGGATCGACCACGGCTTCATTCCACAGATCATCCAGGCGGCGCGCAAAAAGGGGCGCCTTACATTGGCGATGGCGCTAATCGATGGCCCGCAGTGCATCGGCTCGATGCGGCGAAACTGTTCGGCTCGCGCTGGAAAAGGGAGAAGCGGGCGCAAGCTATCACGGCGTTGAACAGGCCGGCATCCCGTTCCGCGACATCGCATCCCTTATCGCGACGAGGCTAAAGGTGTCCGCCGTCAGCATTCCAGCCTCGAAGGCTGCTAAACATTTCGAGGTGTTGGCCAGATTCATCGGCCTTGATAATCCGGCGTCCAGCGAGTGGACTCGTCAGGGCTGGCATCCCGAGCAGGTAGGCTTGATTGCAGACATGAATGCTAACTACTTCAACTCGTCTGGCTCGTAGTCAGCATCGAGCTATACACTGCAGCAAGTTTTTTTCGATCCTCGGCCTCGCCATCTACCGAGACACTATCTCGGCCCGTCATTGGCGGAGGGCCGCTTCAGCCCCGCTCCGCCGCCCCAGGTTGTGGACTACCGCCTTGAGGCCATCCAAAGCGCGTTCGACGTCCAAAGGGCCCGGTGTTTCCGCTGCCAAGGTCGTGGTTGCCTTGTTGTAGTCATAAAAGTTAAAGACAAAGAGAATCCCGGAAAATAGACTAAGCCGTTGATTTCATTGGCGGGAGTGGAGGAGGTCGATTCCTTAACAACTTCGGATCTTCATCGTCGGATTCCTCGCCGTCACGCAACTCTCACTATCGACGACTGAGCTCCCATCGTAGAACTTAGCCGTGATGCCGTGGGGACGCGATTTTCTACGCGTCTCGATGTTGGCGCGCGTCATCGGCAAAAGCAGCTTAAGGATGGTCAGGGGACTGGTCCGCCTCAGGTCAGGAGAACGCCGTTATCGACGTTGAGGTTGACGCCGTTCACCGACCCGTTTTCGAGCAGGAACAGCGTCGCGGTGGCGACGTCCTTCATGGTCGCGAGCTTCTTCGTGGGCGTGCGAGCGATGGCGCGGTCGAGCACCTCCTGCTTCCCGGCCCACGCGGGGCTGTCGCCGACCGCGCCAGGGTGGATGGCATTGACACGGATCGGGGCAAGTTCCAGGGCGAGCGTATACACCATCGCCGACACCGCGCCGTTGGTCGACGTCACGGTGGTCGACCCCGGATAGGGGCGGTCCTTGGCAACACCGCCGTACAGCACGATCGACGCGTTCTCCGTCATCTTCGGTAGCAGCGCCTTGATACACGCGGTGTAGCCT
>JASHRR010000969.1 GCA_030037185.1 Xanthobacteraceae bacterium
CCTTCTCTACTCTCCTGTCAAATTTGGTCTAGTGATTGATACATTGGGTCCGGAGGAGAAGCGTCCCCGGTGGGGCGTCCGGACTTCAAATCCGAGAAAGGATCGCTTGCCGGTCCTTGGTGGGTTCGACTCCCACTCTCTTCCGCCAGTTCTTTGTTCGTGCCCGCTCTCCGGCGTTCATCGGCGTTCCCTTGTGGCGGCATGTCATGGGAAAAAACACGGTGTTTTCCGAGCTCTGTCCTTACATGTTAGTTGCCGTCCTTTAGACCCTGACACATGTCGGCAGCGCGGCGACGCGAGCGGCCAGATGCGGAATTTTACGGCGGGGAAGTTTCGCGACCAGTCATTATGGACCCGAGGTGTCGTCCCGCCACCTCCCAGTGGCAAAGTCAGGGTATTATGATACCGTTGATCAGGCAAGCGATAAGGGGCCAGATCGTCCCGTTGCCGTCCATGCCCCTGTGAGAACTTTGCGGAGGCGTCACGTCACGCACATCATGTTATGGGCGAGCACGTCGAGCGCCATCTCGGTCGACCTTATGAAGCCTACGCATCAGGATGCGTCGCGCCCACCCAGCAATTGATCGTACCGAAGGGGTATCCCGCCGGCTGACAGCGCCCCCTGAGAATTCGATGGAATGATCCTGATGACCTTTATTGCGGCCTAGCTTTTGACCGATGCTTTTGCTCAGCATCGACGATGAGGACAACGCTGCCTATTGCGACCTTGGAGCGTCACTTGGCGGCTTGCGATTGAAATATCTCAAATCCGGCGGCGCCTGATTCTTCTTGGCAGGCATCAACAGCCCATCCCCGCTAAGAAAGTAATTCTCCTTGCCGATGACGATCTGATTGTTGCCCTCCGTGCACGACGTTTCGCGCCAGATTGGGCGTGGATTGCGATTGCGCCGATAGGTCTTGTCGACGCTCCAGGGCCGCCATAAGGCGTGGTCGATGACCGTGATCTCATCGTGCAGAATGTCCGAATTGCTTTTGTCCAGGTGGAACCGCTCCTTAAATATTGACTGGTTGTCGAATGCGAGCGGCAGTCCGGTTGCATCGTAGGCGCGTGGCCCCTTGAACGGACCGCGCGTCTCGACCAGGAGGACGTCATACTGGCCGTCACCGTCCTCGTCGATCCACCGACCTATAGAATAGCCCTGATAGGTTGGCTCCAGATCGGCGGGCCAATCGCGTCCGTCGGTGAAGACGCGACGAATGTGATCTTCGCCGCCGCCAATGATAATATAGGTCGTGTCCGGCGTGATCACATATTCCTGGGCTGCTGTCATCATGCGGGGCATGCCGCCGGGCAGACATCGCGCTGTCGGATAATTGCCGAGCCCGCCCTGCGCCTGGTCGGCCATACTCGCCTCATGAACCTTCTGATACTCCGGCGTCAGCGGGGCTTGTTGCGCCGGTCCGAAGGCTTTGGTCGGATCGAACCTTACATTCTGGCCTCCGACACCCGGTGTGAGGATCTGGCTCCACTGGCCTTTCCAGTTGGGATATTTCACATCCTCGGCCGCTCGCACGCTGCCCGTCGTTGCTATCAGCGCGATGGCGAGTCCAAACATCCCGGTCGAGCTTCGACGCATATTTCGACTCCTGCACTTTGGAACAGCTTGTTCCTTCGCAGCGGCTCTTCTGCTTCGCTAGTCCCGGGTTGACGAAACCCCGAATGGCACTTTGGCCCATTGGCGCATCATAACACCGTCGAGGAATTCGAGCACGGCCTGTTCTTGATTGACCCTTGTCGCCGGCGGACGACACTGGCGACGATTGCATCGTAACGGTTATTGAAGGCAAGCGACAGCACCGATTGCGCCTGGTTACGGCGCGAATGACCGAAAATAGGATTGATCGCACCGAGCCACGAGCGGTCCGACTGGGGGGACCGTCAGCTACGTGCGCAAGAGCGATGGGTCACTCGACTATGTCGTCACTGTGGTCGAGCACATAACCGCGCGCAAAAACGGCCGAGCAGGAATTGCGCAACAGCGAGGAGCGCTTCAGGTCCTCAGTGCTCCTCTCGCCACTGCCGACCCCTCCTACTACGATCGGAAACAATCGTTGGCCTCAGCCCGAGTTGGCTCGTAGGAAGCGGCTACTCGACGAACTGCGCCGCATGGAGATTTGGGCGGCTTGCGCTTACGATGAACGCTCGCGCCAAGTGCTAGGGTAGCCGGATAATTCGGACGGAGCCGCAGGCGCAGCCGATGGGCGACGCCTGTTTCTTGTCCTCGCCCAAGACATGACCGATCGGAAAGCCTAGGAGGATTCTCTTTCGAATGCACGAAGTCAATCATCGCGCGAAGAACATGCTCAGTCTCGCGCAGGCCATCGCCCACGGACCGCAGCACGGCAGCCCGAAGACTTTATCAGGCGCTTATCAGCGCAGGCGCTCGCAGCCAATCAAGAGCTGCTAGTCCAGAACGGCTGGCAGGGACTCGCAGCCGGCCACCCGTATCACCACCAGAGCGCTGTGGCTTCGGCAGCACGGTCGTCGACTTGATGGCGAAGCTGAGCGCCGGCCGTGAGGTTCAGTACCTTCCGTCTGATGTGGCGCTTCACGTGCCCGGCCAGCGAACGCGCTGGGGCCCTGCGAACGTGGGAGGCCTCGACCTCTGCGCTCGCCCTCCAGGGCGGCCTTCCCGACCTCAGATCGACCAGGCCCTCGCCTCGACGTGAGC
>JASHRR010000111.1 GCA_030037185.1 Xanthobacteraceae bacterium
AGACCATCAAGGTCATCGACCGCAACGGCAGGTTCATCGAGCAGGGCCGGGTGTCGAAGGTGCTGTCGTTCCGCGGATTGGAACGCCAAGCAATCGAAGAGGGCGATGCGGGCGACATCGTTTCCATCGCCGGGCTGCCGGAAGCAAACGTCGCCCACACGCTGTGCGACCTGGCGGTGACCGAGCCGTTGCCGGCGCAGCCGATCGATCCGCCCACTTTGTCGATGATGTTTCGGGTCAACGATTCTCCTCTGGCGGGCACCGAGGGCGACAAGGTGACGGGCCGCATGATCCGGGATCGCCTGTTGCGCGAGGCTGAGGGCAACGTGGCCTTGCGGGTGATTGAGTCCGACGAAAAAGACGCGATGGAGGTTGCCGGCCGCGGCGAATTGCAGCTCGGGATTCTGATCGAGACCATGCGCCGGGAGGGTTATGAGCTGAGCGTGTCGCGTCCCAAGGTCCTGATCCGCTTCGATCCGGACACCGGCGAGATGACCGAGCCCATCGAGGAAGTCGTAATCGACCTCGACGAGGAGCACTCCGGTGTGGTGGTGCAGAAGATGTCCGAACGCAAGGCCGAGCTCGTCGAGATGCGGCCGTCGGGCGGCGGCAGGCTGCGCCTTATGTTCCATGCGCCGACACGCGGCTTGATCGGATATCAGGGCGAGCTTTTAACCGATACGCGCGGCACCGCCGTGCTGAACCGCCTGTTCCACGGCTACGCACCTTACAAGGGCGCGATCCAGGGACGCCGTAACGGCGTGCTCATCTCGACCGATGCGGGCGAGGCGGTCGCCTACGCGCTGTGGAATCTGGAGGATCGCGGGCCGATGCTGATCGATCCCGGCGCGAAGGTCTACCGCGGCATGATCGTCGGTGAACACACGCGCGGCAACGATCTCGAAGTCAACGTGCTGAAAGGCAAGAAGCTCACGAACATCCGCACCACTGCGAAGGACGAGGCGGTGCGCTTGACCCCGCCGATCCGAATGACGCTTGAGAAGGCGCTCGCCTACATTCAGGACGATGAATTGGTGGAAGTGACCCCGAAATCGATCCGCCTGCGTAAACGATTGCTCGACCCCCACGAACGCAAGCGCGAGGAACGGCGCAAGGAAGCCGAAGAGGTATAGCCGATCCGCCGGCTAACAGCCGGCGGCTTTCCCTCACCACTAACAGCGCGCTGCGGTGCCCATCACCGCGCCCCCTATTGCAATTTGCCCCGCTCACCCGCCCCGCCCGGCAGGTGTTGCGAATCGGTCACGTTTGGCGCGCGCATCGCTTGAAGCCTCTGGCAGGTGTTGATTTTGGCTGACTTCCCACGATAATCGTGGCTGTTAACTGGATATTAAAGCTAGGACTTGAACGGGGGCGGCCAACTTCGGCCCTATTCCATCATGCATACCGTCGCCATCGAAATCCGCCGCGCCAGATCGTCCGACGCCGAACCTCTTGCGGCCACGCACGACTTGGCCTGGCGCACCGCTTACCAGGGCATTATCCCGGGTCCGGAGCTCGACAAGCTCATCAACAGGCGCGGGGCGGAATGGTGGGAAGGCGCCATTCGCAAGGGTAGCCGAATTTCGATTCTGGCGTTCGGCGACACCATCGCGGGGTATGCCAATTATGGCCGGAACCGGGCGCGAAGCCTGGCTTATGATGGGGAAATCTACGAGCTTTACTTGCGCCCGGAATTCCAGGGGCTGGGCTTCGGACGCCGCCTGTTTGCGGCGGCAAGGCGCGATCTGACGCAGAGCGGCATCAAGAGCCTGGTGGTTTGGGCCCTGTCGGATAACACACCGGCGGTTGCCTTCTATCGCGCACTTGGCGGCCGGCCGGTCGCCCGCTCATGCGAGAAATTCGGCAACAAGACCCTCGACAAAATTGCTTATGCATGGCCGGCATAGTGGTCGAATGCCGGCGAACTCGGCCTGATCGCTGGAAGGCGTGAAGGCCGATCTGCAGACCCTGCCGCTCGATGTGGAGTTCCCGCAACGATTCAGGCGCCGCGAAACCCGACAGCCCACGATTGCGGCATCGGCGCATTGCCTGCCTGCCCGGGTGAGCTGGTTATAACTCCGGTTGCGGCAGTCCCGCCGATCGGCAGGCGGCTTTGAGCGTGTTGGCGAGCAGGTAGGCGATGGTCATGGGGCCGACGCCGCCCGGTACCGGCGTGATGGCACCCGCAACTTCGCATACTTCTGCGAAAGCCACATCGCCCACAATGCGCTGGCGGCCACCGTCATCCGCGACCCGGTTGATGCCGACGTCGATCACGGTGGCGCCGGGCTTAATCCAGTCGCGCCGCACCAAGGCGGGGCGACCGGCCGCGGCCACGACGAGGTCCGCCCGCCGGCAGACCATCGGCATATTGCGGGTCTTCGAATGCGCCACCGTCACGGTTGCGTTGTGGGAGACGAGGAGCTGTGCCAGCGGCTTGCCCACAATGCTGGAGCGGCCGACAACCACAGCCTCAAGGCCGACCAGCGAAGGGTGCACGATCTTGGCAAGCTTGATGCAGCCAAGCGGCGTGCAGGGCACCAGCGACGGCAGCCCGAGCGCCAGCCGGCCTGCATTCATCGGATGAAACCCATCGACGTCCTTGGTCGGATCGACCGCCTCGATGACTTTACTGGCATCGATCTGCGGCGGTAGCGGCAATTGTACAAGAATGCCATGTATGGACGGATCGCCATTGAGCCGGGTGATCAAGGCGAGCAGCTCGGCCTCGCTGACGGTGCCGGGCAGGCGATGATCGAACGAGTGTATGCCGCTTTGCGCCGACATCTTCTTTTTGCTTGCCACATATGTCGCACTCGCCGGGTTATCGCCCACCAGCACGACCGCGAGCCCGGGGGTCAGGGCGTGAGCGGCGCCAAGGCGGTGCACTTCGGTTGCAACCTTGGCGCGCAGTTCGGCCGCGGCCCGCTTTCCGTCGATCAGCGTCGCGGTCATCTTGCTGCGGCTTCTCCGATTTTCTCCAGCGCCGTCGTCACGGCACGAACATCGCCTCTGATGAGCATCCGCTTGATGCGGGAACTCGCCCCGCCCACCAGGGTGACGTCGCGCGACGCGACCCGCAGCGTTTTTGCAATCAGTTGGGCGAGAGCGGTGTTGGCCGCGCCTTCGCTGGGCGCCGCCGACACCCGCGCCCTCAGCACGGCCCGCCCGTCGGCCAGACGCGTCACCCCGTCAATCGAGTCGCGGCCGGCCTTGGGGGTCAGTCGCACCGTGACGACCAGCCCCTCGGCGGATGGCGCCCACGGCTTGTCCGCCTGCATCGGTCAATATCTGATGAGGTCTATGAGATTGCCGATGACCACCGCTTTTATGAACCAGATGATGACGAACAGCACGATGAAGGACACATCGATGCCACCAAAGTTAGGAACCAGATTTCGGATCGGTTTGAGCAGCGGCTCGGTAATGCGATAGAGGAAATCGCCGACGATCGATACAACAGGATGGCGGGTATTCACCACGTTGAATACGACCAGCCAGCTCAGCACTGCCGAAGCAAACAGCAGGATAAGGTAGATGTTAAGGAGTTCGTCAACGAACAGCAGTAACCGGACCATGGCTCGAATCCGCATTGTGGCGCGGGTTACCTCTACCGATCTCAGATGAGGACGGCAAGACCATCTGCGATGGCTGCGGTTGGAGCGGCCAAAGGCCTGCGTGCGGGGATTGTCAACATGCTCAATGCGGTTCTCGCGGCCCTCGGCCAAATGTTCTCGCAGCCGTTCCGCATGGTCCTGCTCAAGTCCATGGGGCTGGCCGTCGCGCTGCTTGCGCTCGTGACCATCGTGCTATTCCGCCTGTTGGAATGGCTTTCGAATGTCGGGGCGCACTGGCTCGAGGGGACGATCGGGCCGGCGGCCCATTGGCCGCTCACCGTGCTGGGCTTGATTGTTGCGGTCGCGCTCGGGTTGGGGCTGTTCACCGGGGCCGTGCTGCTGATGCCTGCTGTAACGGCCCTGGTGGCAAGCTTTTTCGCCGACGAGATCGCGCAATTGGTGGAGCGAAACCATTATCCGGCCGATCCGCCCGGGGTGGCCGTCCCGTTGTGGCTTGCCGCCATGCAGGGCACGAAGGCCGCGCTGCTGGCGGTTGCGGTCTATCTGTGTGCCCTGCCGTTTTTCCTCTTGGCCGGGGCCGGGGCGGTCGTGTTCTTTATCGCCACCGCATGGTTGCTCAGTCGCGAGTATTTCGAGCTTGCCGCCATGCGCTTTCGCCCGGCGGCGGAGGCCAAGGCGCTGCGCCGAAGGCACCAGGCCGCAATACTGACCGCCGGATTGTTCATCGCGGCATTCGTCTCGGTTCCGATTCTCAACCTGGCTACCCCGCTGTTCGGTATGGCCCTGATGGTGCACCTGTACAAGCGCCTCACCGGCTGCCCGCGGCAGACCCTCGAATTACAACCGTGGCACGGCGGCACATAGGCGGACAGGTGGCGGGCCGGCCGGGGGTTCGCGGCACCAAAGGCGCCCGCCGCGGGCGGCCGCAGCTCAACCAGACGACACTGCGCCCGGCGCCTTCGCCACGACAGCGGTTTTTTCCGGCCAGCGGCACAAGTCATTGATCGGGCATTGTTCACACCGGGGGCGTGCCGCCTTGCAGAGGTAACGCCCATGCAGGATCAGCCAATGATGGGCGTGGCGCCGGTAGGCCTGCGGCACCAGCTTCTCGAGTTTGGCCTCAACCTCAAGCGGTGTCTTGCCGGGCGCGAGCCCGGTGCGATTGCAGACACGGAAAATGTGGGTGTCGACCGCAATGGTGTCGGCACCGAACGCGACGTTGAGCACCACATTTGCGGTCTTGCGGCCGACGCCGGGTAGCGCCTCAAGCGCTTCGCGCACCGGCGGCACCATCCCGCCATGCTCGGCGACGAGTTTTTTCGACAGCGCAATGATGTTTTTGGCCTTGGTGCGGAAGAGCCCGATGGTCCTGATCAGGTCGCGCACCCTGTCCTCGCCGAGGGCGACCATCTTGTCCGGCGTATCCGCGGCAGCGAACAGGGCTGGCGTTACTTTGTTCACTCCCGCATCGGTTGCCTGCGCAGAAAGCACCACCGCGATCAGCAGCGTATAGGCATCACGGTACTGGAGTTCGCCGCGCGGCTCGGGATTGGCGAGCCGCAGGCGGCCAAATGCCGCCTCGATCTCAGCGGCGGTCCACGGCTCATAGACCGCTTTGAGCTTTGGCCGCACCTTGCTCTCGCCCCCCGGGGCCGCAGGATGGGGTAAGCGAGGCTTCGCGTGGCGCCGCTCCCTGGAACTCGGCTCGGCCGGCTTCAGTTTCGCTCGAGGGGGATTGGTTTTTCGCCGCATCCCTGCTCCTATAGTGGAGTTCCATGGCGACGCGCAACGACCCGCCCGCAGATTTCGCCGCGCCCGAACCGGCGCTTTTCTCCGCCGTGGTGACCCCACATCGTTCGCTTAATCACGCCGGGTTCCTGATCGTCATGGCTGCGGTGGGGGGCATCAGCTTCGTTGCCGGCACAGCGTTTCTGCTGCTCGGAGCCTGGCCGGTTTTCGGCTTCTTTGGCCTTGACGTTCTGTTGGTCTATTGGGCGTTTCGCGCCAACTATCGCGCGGCGGCAGCTTTTGAGGAGGTCACGATCACGGTGTCCGAGCTACGCGTACGCCAGGTCAGCCATCGCGGAAAGGCATCCGAATGGTCGTTCAATCCGCTATGGGTGCGGCTTGAACGCGAAGGCAACGAGGAATTCGGTCTCGAACGGCTGTACCTCGTTTCACGCGGGCGGCGCCTGCCGATCGCGACCCTGCTCGGTCCCAAGGAGAAGGAAAGCTTCGCTGCTGCCCTCGCGGCGGCGATCAGCGAGGCCAAGCGCGGTCCGACCCGAACGGTATTGGAATGAGCATGCAGCCTGCGATCCCGCCGACAAATCGGCTGGCGGTGAGGCACAGCACGCCCTAAATCTTGGCTATGTTTGCTCCCCCGACCTGATCCGCAACACCCCCTGTCGGGGGCGCGAGGAACCGTGATCGCCGCGAACGCAACGGCCGAGGAGCATTCTTGCAACAACCGCTTAAGGCGACACTCAGAGGATTGGAATGCACAATTATCGCCCGGTGATGCTGGTAATCATGGACGGCTGGGGCTGGCGAGACGACCCGGCTGATAATGCCGTCCGCCAAGCCCATACGCCCGCTTTAGATCACCTGTGGGCCACCTGTCCGCACAGTTTCCTTCAAACTTCCGGCAAGGATGTCGGCCTGCCGCCGGGACAGATGGGCAATTCCGAGGTCGGGCACCTCAACATTGGCGCCGGCCGCGTTGTGATGCAGGACCTGCCGCGCATCACCGATGCCATCGCCAGGGGCGACATCGCCGGGGCGCCGGCGCTGCTTGATCTGATCGAGCGGCAGCGGCTGTCCGGCGGCACCTGCCACCTCATGGGCCTGGTCTCGCCGGGCGGCGTGCATTCGCATCAAGATCACGCCGTGGCGCTCGCCAAGATTCTCGCCAAAGCCAACATACCGGCAGTCGTTCACGCATTTACCGACGGTCGAGACACGCCGCCGCGGATGGCCGAAAGCTACCTCGCAGAGCTGAGTGAAGCGTTGCCGCCCTCGGTCCCGATCGCAACCGTCTGTGGTCGTTACTATGCGATGGATCGCGACAAGCGCTGGGATCGGATAGCGAAGGCCTACAGCGCAATTGCCCAAGCCGAAGGGTCGCATTTCCCGGACGCCAAGTCAGCGGTTGTGGCGGCGTATTCGCGCGATGTGAGCGACGAGTTCATCCCGCCGGCAGTGATCGGCAGCTACCGCGGCATGCGCGACGGGGACGCGGTGCTTTGCTTCAATTTCCGCGCCGACCGTGTGCGTGAAATCCTGACGGCTCTCCTCGATCCGCAGTTTTCCGCCTTTGCGCGCCAGCGCACCATTCGCTTTTCAAGCGCGGTGGGCCTGATGTCGTACAGCAAAGAGCTTGACGTGCTGATGCAGCCGATTTTCCCGCCCCAGAACCTGTCGCATGTTTTAGGCGAGGTCGTCGCGGCGGCGGGCCTAAGGCAGCTGCGCATGGCCGAGACGGAAAAGTATGCGCATGTCACCTATTTCCTCAATGGCGGCAGGGAAGAGTCGTATCCTGGCGAGGACCGCATCATGGTGCCGTCGCCCAAGGTTGCGACTTACGATCTGCAGCCCGAAATGTCGGCGCCGGAACTTACCCGCAAGGCGCTGGAGGCGATCAGGTCCGGCAAATACGACCTCATCGTATTGAACTACGCCAATCCCGATATGGTCGGCCACACCGGACTTTTGTCGGCCGCAATTAAAGCCGTTGAAACGGTAGATACCGGCGTCGGCCAGCTCGCCGAGGCCATACGCAACGCCGGCGGCGCTCTCCTTGTCACCGCCGATCATGGCAACTGCGAGCTGATGCGCGATCCCAAGACCGGCGGCCCCCATACAGCCCACACCACGAATCCGGTGCCGCTGCTGCTGATCGGGGCAGGCGAGGCAGCGTTGGCATCCGGTCGGCTTTCGGATATCGCGCCGACGCTGTTGGAATTGATGAATCTGCCGAAGCCAAGCGAGATGGGCGGCGTCTCACTGTTGCGTGGCACGGTTGTCTGACAGCCCGAGCACGTCGGTCATCGAATAAAGTCCGGGCTTCTGTGCGCGCGCCCACAGCGCCGCCTTGATTGCTCCCCGGGCAAAGATCATGCGGTCCTCTGCCTTGTGGACGAGCTCAATGCGTTCGTGGGGCCCGGCAAATATCACGCTGTGCTCGCCCACCACGCTGCCGCCCCGCAGGCTCGCAAAGCCGACGTCGCCGGCCTTGCGGGGGCCGGTGTGGCCGTCGCGGACCCGAACCGAATGTTGACTGAGATCGATGTCGCGGCCCGCTGCGGCGGCTGCGCCGAGTAGCAATGCGGTGCCTGACGGCGCGTCGATCTTCCTGTTGTGATGCATTTCGAGAATCTCGATGTCGAACTCCTCGCCGAGCGATTTGGCGACTTGCTTCACCAGCGCGGCCAACAGGTTGACGCCGAGACTCATGTTGCCGGATTTGACGATGCGGGCCCGCAGCGCCGCTGCCCCGACAAGCTTGTCGTGCGCCGGCGTCAGTCCGGTGGTGCCGATGACGTGGACGAGACCGTGGGCGGCGCTCTGTTCGGCGAGCGCGACCGTGGCGGCCGGGGTGGTGAAGTCGATCAGGCCATCCGCCCCCGCCAGCGGAGGTTCAGCGCTCACCGCGATGCCGCCGCGGCCAAGGCCCGCTAACTCGCCGGCGTCGCGTCCGACCACCGCCGCGCCCGGCGCCTCGACGGCACCGGCCAGCACCACGCCATCGGTTTCGGCGATCGCCTTGATCACTGCGCGGCCCATCTGCCCGCCGGCGCCGGCTACCACCAGCCGCATGTCCGCCATCATTTTTTCTCCACCTGACAAGGGCGATATCCACCAAGCTAAGGCTGCGGGCCGTCATAACCTTCGACAACCGCGATGTCGGCAACGGCGCGCCCCTGCCGCAACGTGATGGCGTGCTGATATTCCGGCGAATGATAACAAGCGAGCGCCGCTTCGTAGTCCGCAAACTCGATCACCACCAGGCGAGAACGGCAGCTGCCCTCGACCGCCTCGTGGCGTCCGGCACGAATCACGTAGCGGGCGCCATACTTGCGGAATGCCGCCTGGTTTGCTGCCACATAGTCCTGGTAGCCCGCCGGCTCGACGACCTCGATCTGCGCCAACCAATATCCTTTTGCCATCGCGTCTCTCCCGATGTCCGGGGCGCTGGCCTGCACTCCCGGAATTTTACGAACTGCCGCGCCGGCCCGCGGTTTTCCGGTCGGCCGGCGGCCACGGGAGCGCGACCGCTGTCTGACGCGATGGCCACATGCAGGCCGTTGCCGAGGCCCACAAGCCGCAAAATGCTAGGCCTTACGATAGATCCAAACGCGCGCGGGCGGGATGTTGAGCCAAATCCGCTCAGAGGCGCGGGCATTTGCGCCCGAATACGAACGCGGAATCGGCGGCACTATCGCGTAGGTGAACTGCACAAAGGGGGCTTTGGGGGCGAGGAGCGTAAAGGCATCAGCCAGAAGGCGCACCCGCAACTTGAGTGGCTTGGTGAACAATGGCAGCCCCGAGACCACCGCCGCCGCCGGCTGGCGTAGCAAACTCGCGAGCAGGCGCTTGATTCCATAAGCGTCACCCTGGACCACGGTCGCTTTCGGATAGCGCGTGCGAAGCAGCCGGCAAAACGTTGGATTGAATTCGACCAAAACCAGCCGCGACGGCTCGATGCCTTGTTCCACCAGCGCCGCCGTTACCGCTCCGGTTCCGGGACCGAGCTCGATCACCGAACCTTCCGTTTCCGGATCGACGCATTTCGCCATCGCCCGCGCCAGCGGCTTGCCGGATGGCATGACCGCGCCAATCGCGAGAGGCTCTTCTATCCAGGAACGGATGAATCGCACCTCGTCGTCAAGGCGCAAAGTTCTCTTCGCGGTACCTAGCGTGGATTGAATCGACATAAGAGGGAATCGACCTGGAGGGAATCGATTTGGCCGCTGCCCGCCCCGGGAGCCGTCACACG
>JASHRR010000970.1 GCA_030037185.1 Xanthobacteraceae bacterium
CGCCGAACCTCACCGGCTGCAGCACCGGCGCCAGCTACCGGTAGCGATGGAGATAGCCCTCCCGCTTTCTGTCCCTGGTGTTGCAAGGCTCGTATGCCCGGAGCGCAGGGCCGGCCCGCTGACCTGTCTCAATCTATATTACGCCGCCGGCTAAGGGAGGAATAGTCGCTTACGGTGTAACTGCCATCCTCCCCTAGCGGCGTTTCCTGAGGCGGAATACGCGCGCTTCGCGTATGCTGTTACGCATCCCAACTCAACCGGACCGCTGATCTTCGTCGGCTGTGGAATATTCGATCTGGCCGCGCGCCGAGCTGCAAAAAGCATTGCCGAGCGGATGAATGATGACGGCCCATATCAGATGCGCAGACCAACTCGATCAGGACCAACGCCTGAAGGCCAGCGTGGAACCGATCATGCGGATCTACTCGTGCGATATCCCGGCCTCTCCGCACGAAGAAGACAAGGTTGGCGCACGAGCGCATCAATCCTGCGGCATTCGCAACGATTAAAGTCCCGATCCTGTTGGTTCATGGACGTTCGACCCGCATCCGGGGCGCCTCATCTTCGCAGCTCTGCAGAGGTATTCTGCCTCAGCTTGAGTACCGTGAGCTGGAGCGTTGGGAGCACTATCCTGGGCTGGAAAGGGCCGGTGCCGACGCATTTTTCTCCCTCGTCCGTGAGTGGCCGGCTCGCAACCTGGACGGGGCGGCAGATGATGTGCTGCGCTCGCGCCCAATCAAGTCCGCGATCGGTACACCTATAAGCCCTGCGGGACCGGCACACCCCTTCGGTGCCAAAAGGCCTGGCCGACGGCCCACTGGTTCCGCAGCGGGCAATAGACCGCCCTGGCAGCGAGGGGCGCATTGACAAATCATTTTAACCAATGACGTCCATGAGCCGATGGCTGGCGCCGATCAACAAGCGCCGAGCGGTTGACTACGTCTGCGCTTTCGCCCGCATGAGCCGGCGGCGCTCCAAACTCTCAGTCGGCCAAACCGCATCTAGATCGTAGAATTCAGGTACCGCTCTTGCGCCTGCTGGCAGCGTCACCCACGACTGCTTGGAGGACGTGTAAATGTGGATGTCCGGCGGACACAGATCAGGGTTGTCCATAGTGCCGACACGGACGAACCGGACGGCGGGACCGGCTTGCGGGTAGTTGCTCCAAACCGCGACGCGGCAAGTAGGGCAGCGGGCGATCTTCTGGTCCCTGCCGCTTGCCAAGGGCGTTATGACGAGTTCGGGCTCACCGGCTGTGTGCACGACGCGATCAGCTTCATAGAGAGCGTTGAGCGCATGCGCTGTCCCAGTCTCGCGCTGGCACCAACGGCAATGACAGGCATGAACGATCAATGGTGTTCCGATCAGACGATATCGGACCTGCCAGCACGTGCATCCGCCTTCCATGTTCAGCTCCATCGAGGGGTGATCGTCTCCGCGATTGAGTATCGGAATAACTGAAGCCAGCGTAGGACGCTAGCTCCGCAAAAGAGAGCGCCGCCCGCTCTCTCTCACTCTGGCGATGTTCGCGCCCTCGGACAGCGTCGCCGGCGTCTTGGTTCCGAGGTCTATACCAACCCGATCGTTGGCCGCCTGTGTCGCCTCCTGGACCTCGACCGGCACGCTGATATACCAGCGCCTCGCGAATCGTGCGAGAAGGAGCTGCAGCCGATCTTGGCGGCTTCCAGCAATGGGCGATGCAGCCAAACTAGCGTTCGCCGGGAAAGACGAAAGCGCCGTCGCGCAATTGCTGGGCTTGGTGATTAAACGGCACCTAGACGTTATGTCCGTTCCTCGAGCCTGCCACGGGGGGAGCGGCGGGCTCGAGGAACGGACAGGCGAAAGAATGACGGGTGCCATACGTTTTGCGCCAACCCAACCAAGGCGTACAGTGCTGTTTGCGCGAGGTGTCGTATTGCTTGAAAGCTGCTGCGCAGTCTGCGAGTGCAAATCGAGACCTTCCCTTGTGATGCCACGGGTCAGTCGGTCGAGGTCGTGCAGCTGAGCCATCGACGGCCTTCGTTAACGGCCTGGTCTGAACCTCGTTGCAATAGTTCCAGACAAATCTGCTGCCGACTGCGCTTTGAGACGCCCGCTAGGCTTGTCCTTGACCCGGTATCGGTAGGTGATTTGCATCGCAGTTTGATTAACTCACGGATTTGGCCAGGACGAGCGTCGCTACGCGACGCCGCGCCTTATCTCCTCACGGATAAATCCGGGGGCTTTACGGCGCGGCTTGGTAAGGGGGGGCAACGGTGTGATGGGGACGACTGTTTCGCTGCTGCTGGTAATGGCGGCGGCGGTGTCCTGTTTCGGTCCGCTGATGCCAATAAGCCCTCGCTTGTGCCGGTCGTTCCGTCCGAGTAGGGCCTCCGTACCAATCAGCCGTGGCCAGCATGAGACGATCCATTCTTGCGCATTATATATAATAAACCGGTGGGGAGCGATCCTCGTCCTTACCGCGACCATCCGCACACTGCTGCCACTGATTCAACGCGGGAGACGGCCACAAAAATCGGCACATGATTTGAAATCATAATTTCGAACAGTCGCGACTTCCGCCGATAATTAGGACGGCGGACTCCTAGCGAACTAGCCTCATTTCTCGGTTGCGCTGTGACGCCTCATGCGTATATTTTGCGACAGAGGGATCGGCCGGAAGATTGGCGATGGTCGGGGGGGTGCGTGAGTTAGGGCGCGTGGGGCGGCAACTTGCCGCCGCGGTAGTAATCTTTGCCCTCGTGCTGCAAAGCGTGGTGTCAGCCGCTAGCACGGCTCCGACCGCAAATATCGCCACCGATCCGGGCTGGGTTGCCTTCGAGTTGTGCCACCACAACGGCTCTGCCGACGATGGCGGCAATGCGTCCGCGCCCGCTGGTGCACCGGGAAACTCCAACGCTCACTGCATATTCTGCCTCGCCGGTGCGAGTTACGCACTCCAAGCGCCACTCCCTGGCGCGGCGTTCCACATTATCACAATCGTGATTGTGCCGTGGACATTCACGGCGTGGCGATTACCGGCGCTCACGATTAACGCGAGCGCACGCCCCCGCGGCCCGCCGCCCAAGACATAACTTGCCGCGGCCGTAAGCCGCCGATCTGTCCACTTCACTTCAGCTTCGGCTCATCCCCGCCGACCGCGCGCTTGCGTCATCGGCGGCGCCTGTCGCTGTTGCGTGGACCGCATGGTCTGGCACGTATCAGGAAAGAAATATCATGTTTGCTCGCATCACTATTCGGCGATCGCCGCCGCTTCAAATCAGCTCTATCGAGATGCTCGCGCTGCCAATCTTGTGAGCGCAGCCGCGTTCGTCTTAGTCATCCTGCCGACCGCTGCCCAGGCAGCCGACATGTCAACCAAGGCCCCGGTGACGCCGCCATACAGTTGGGGTGGCTGCTACGTCGGGATCAATGCCGGCGCTGGCGGCGCCGGATCGGATTTCACCACCGCGGTCGGCAACGGAACCCACCTGCTGCCTAACGATGCTGCTCAGGTGAGCAACTCCGGGACCGGGTCAGCGAACGCCACCGGATTCCTCGGAGGCGGCCAGACCGGCTGCAATTGGCAGTCCGGGTTGATGGTGTACGGCATCGAGGGGGATTTGGATTACTTCCACAGTCAACCCAGCTTCAGCAACAACACCAATACGCTGAGCGATGGTGTGACGCCGTTCGCGGTCACGCAGTCGCTGACGACTGATTTCTTGGCGACTATCCGTCCAAGAATTGGCGTCGCGGCCGACCGCAACCTCGCCTACATCACCGGGGGCGCGGCATTCACCCAAGTGAGCTACGCCCAAGGCTATGTTGATGGTGCCGTCCCGCCAGGTACGGGCAACGCAACAGCCTCGAAAACGCTTGTCGGCTGGACGATCGGCGTCGGCTGGGAATACGCCTGGACGAATAACTGGACGTTCAAGCTCGAATACTTGTTCGCGAGCTTTCCGACGACGAATGCGTTTGGCGCCATCGCCGACGGCTCGGGCGGCACTAATCCGCTCCACGGTTCCGCAGACCTGGTCCTCCAGACTGTTCGCGCCGGCGTGAACTTCAAGTTCTGACAGGTCGCGAGCCTGACGGGACCGAACATGCGCAACATCTTCACCGCTCCCGCGCAGTCGCGCCGGCATACGGCAGCGTCGCGGCGGGTCAATCTAATCGGGGCGATCATGTCGACCATCAATACTCTGCAACTGCCGTCGCACGGCGCGAATCGGCGTTTCATCGCGTCCTTCGTCACGTTCGTTGCGGCATTTATCGTGTCGTTCATTCCGCTGCTCGGATTTACCACTACGGCGGCCCGCGCTTGCGCCTGCGGCTGCAGCGTGTTTGACGTCGGCGGCGGTTTGCTGCCGCAAGAAAACGATTCAGGCGGCCGGATATTTACTGAGTGGTGGCACTCAGGTCAGACTCAAGGGTCGGCAGTTCCAAGGCGCCGGCCAGCGCCAACTTGGATAAGCGGCTCATTACCGACTGGTACACGGCCGGCTTTGAGTACATGTTCAACCGTGAATGGGGCGTGATGGCGCGTCTGCCGTATGTGAACCGCAATCTCACCACCGACACCGGGTCACCCGGGGGGATTCAAACCTTCAATTCCCATGACCTCGGGGACCTTGAAGTGATGGGGATCTACACCGGCTTTTTTGCCGACATGTCGACCGGCGTCATATTCGGCCTCAAGCTTCCGACCGGCGTGTATAATGCTCCAGGGCTTGATCGCGACAACCAGATCGGAACCGGCAGCACCGACCTCATTCTGCGCGGCTTTCATCGCGGGATGCTCAGCGGCGACAACGCGTGGCAGTATTTCTCGCAGATCAGGTACCAGCAGCCTTTCCTGTACCGCTCTGCCGCGGATCCTCAGGGCTTCTTTGACGGAAATCTAGGCGTCGTGCAGGTATATAAGCCTGCCTATCAGGTCGATGGCAATGCCGGCATCCTGTACAACAATTTGTATAATGTTCTGGGCCTCGATAAGATTACTCCGTTATTCCAGCTGATCGCCTCGCACCGCGATCACGATCGTGGCGATGCTGCTGATCCGTTCAACAGCGGCTTTGACCGGCTGATGATTTCGCCGGGTGTCGAGCTCACCAAGGTGGTCGACGAAGCCAATAACCGCGTCCTCAAGTTCTATGTCGACGTGGAGATTCCGGTCTATTACCGGACCAACGGGGCAAACAATGCCGGTACCGAAGGCCAGTTGATCGCCCCGTATCTGCTCAAGATGGTCACCAGCTACAACTTCTGAGGATTGCGAATGACAACAATCTTGCGGCTTACTCGCCTCACCGTGGCTCTGTTGACGGGACTGGCGGTATCGATTGGTGTGGACAGGCGCGCGCGGGCCGCGCCGGAAATGGACCAGCCGGCGCCGCCGCTCATCGCCACCGCGCTCGATGGCCGCACCTTCGATCTCGCAAAGCTACGCGGCGTGGTCGTCCTGGTGAACTTCTGGGCGACCTGGTGCGCACCGTGCCGTCGGGAGATGCCGGTCCTCGATGCGTTCTACCGGCGCTATCGCGAGCAGGGCCTGGAGCTGATCGGCATCAGCGTTGACTTCGCCCGCGACAGGGTCAAGATGCGCAAGGCTGCTGGCGCAGTCTCGTATCCGACCGCGATGGCAAATGACATGCCGGTCAACGGCTTCGGGACGCCTGAAGGCGTCCCGGTCACCTACGTAGTCGATGTAGAGGGCGTCGTGCGCGACAAGTTCATCGCGACGCCGAACAAGCTTTTGCACGACGTTGTCATTCCGCTGCTACCGCGCTGAGCGATTCAAGGAGTTGAGATGACAATCGCAAGGTTGAAGAGCGCGGCAATTCTCTTGGGCCTCCTGGCTGGCGTCGCCGCGACGCCAATTCAAGCGGGCGACTGGATCGCCGACGCAAGCGCGGGCTGTCAGGTGTGGAACCCCCATCCGCAGCCCAATGAGACGATCCGGTGGTCGGGCGCTTGCCCGAACGGCTTCGCACACGGGCTCGGGGCTGCGCAATGGTTCAAGAACAACTTGCCGTTCGAAACCGATGAGGGCGAGTGGCGCGCCGGTCGCCAGATCGGCTTCGGCACTCAGGTCTGGCCATCCGGCCGCTACGACGGCGAGCTGGTCGATGGCCAGCCCAACGGCCGCGGTGTGCTGATCCTGCAGGGCGTGCGCTACGAGGGTGAGTTCCGTGGCGGCAAGCCAAACGGGGCCGGCACGCTGATCAGAGGCGGAGAAAGCTTCCGCGGGACCTGGACCGATGGATGTTTTCGCGAGGGAACCCGCAAGGCTTCGTTCGGCGTGCCGCTGTCGGCCTGCCCATAAATGGCCACAACGGAACTGTGAGGTCGTCGCCGTTCAAAGGAGGTCAGAATCATGACGCGTTTTTGCATCGCCATAGTCACCGCCATCTTGGCCTGCGTGTCGTGCGCGAACGCGCAGACTGTTTCCGGCAAGAATGCGAAGGCTTCGGACACCAACGGCAAGGTCTGCCGGATGGAACAGCAATGCCACTGGGAGAACTTCAAGAAGATATGCACGTGGGTGAAGGTCTGCCGCTGAAGCGCAATGCTAGTGGCTAAAAGGACCGAAACGAATTCAGCAGGCCGCATCCCGGTTTGGGGGCTACATCCATCAGTCCAAGACAAACGGAGATAGTCATGAAGAAGCACGCGATGCTGAGTGTAGCTGTTGTTGCCCTGTCTGCGTTAGCGGCTACCGTCGGCGGCACTCAGGAATACAAGGCCAACTCTATCGAGGTCGAACAGCCCTGGTCAACGGCGACGCCTCGCGGCGCCGACGTTGCCGCCGGTTATATGACCATCAAGAACACAGGGAGTGAACCCGACCGACTAACCGGTGCATCAACCCCGGTAGCCGGGAAGGTCGAGGTTCACGAAATGACGATGGAGAACGGCATCATGCGAATGCGACCGCTGTCCTCCGGACTCGAAATCAAGCCGGGACAGACGGTTGAGCTGAAGCCCAACTCGTTTCACCTGATGCTGGAGAATCTCAAGCAACCGATCCAGCAGGGCAAATCGTTCCAAGCGAGGCTGACATTCGCAAAAGCTGGGTCACTGGACGTGGACTTTGCCGTTGCCCCGATCGGCGCCACCGCTGCGCCAGCACGGGATGCCCACTCTCACTGAGATCGTTGGCGGTCTTGATGTCAACTGTTGCCGAACGAACGATGGCAACTGAGTTGCCCTGGTATCATTCGGCCATCCGGTACAGGCGCGGAGATCGCCCATCGAATTGATCCAACCGCTTGTGATCGGCGCGATCACTATCCCGTTCGCGCCGACAGCTGGAGCAGCAACGGCAATGCCAAGTCCTTCCTTCCCGCCTTATCCAGATTTTGGCCTGTGTGGCGATGTGTATCGAGAATTGATGCCAGCCTTCAATGCGCGGTCTTCACCCGGTAGGTCAACGGAAAATAAGAGAGAAGTGCCTGATGAATATGATGAAGTGAGCCCTCTTGATGTTCCGTACCTAGCACGGGATTCCCTGGATTTCCGGTCGCCTAAATGAACTTGTTCCGCCAAAATCGGTGGTTACGGGGCTTTCTCGCCGGACTCTACGTCGTCGTAGCGGCCGCTGTCGGTTATGCTCACCGGCTGCCCGCAGCCGCACAAGAGCTATCGTCAACTCTTGAGTTCTTCCGGCTGCCGGATGGCTCGCTCCCTGACCTTTGCGTGTCAACTCGTGGCAAGCAAGACGACAGACACGAGCGCGCCGACAAATTTCGCACGTGTGATGCCTGTCGTCTGACGCAGCAACCTGGGCTTGGCGCCATCGCCCCTGCCGAGTTCATCCTGCCAGAACTGAACACGATCTGGACTTTTCCACAACGCTTCGACCGGGTTGCTACCGCCTCATTAGCCAGACCGAACGCTCGCGGCCCACCAGCCTTACCGATTTATAGGATGTGAGCCGGCGTTGCGGGCAAGTCCTGCCCGCCTCATTAAATTTTATTCCCGTGTTTGGCGACTCATGACCGCGATTGTTTGTGGACAGCCGAACATAACCGCAGTGGCTGACTGTCCGACAATACTTCCTTTTGACTTCTATGCTGTCGGGTTCGCGGTATCGACGCCGTTACGGGGCCTGTCGCACCATCCACCGGATTCGTTGCGATGAACCGGTGGTCGGATGAGCTGATTCAGGCGCAGCTTTGCGACCGGACATGGCCGCTTTATCCGGCAATTCCTTCAACCCGTCGCGCGCCATCGGTCGCCTACAACGTTGCACCAGTCGCGCACACTGAGCCTCATTAGCGGGGAACCATGAAGTCTCTTCACGCAAGAGCGGTAACGCTCGGATCGACAATGGCCGTTTTGATTCCCTTTTCTGTCGCAACACTGACGTGGATGCATCCGCGGGGCCAATTGGCGAGCATCAACAGGATAGGCGGCCCTTTCACATTGGTGGATCACCGCGGCAAGACCGTGACTGAGCAAGACTTCCTTGGCAAACCTATGCTCGTGTTCTTCGGAT